>NZ_JBSVZB010000051.1:0-41998 GCF_054072015.1 Cupriavidus sp. CP313
CGGATATAAGACCGCAGCCGATACCTAACACGCCAAAACGCTTAAACCAAACCTTGGCATCCGGGGCGGTGTTCATATAAGGGGAGCAAACAATCGGGCTTGGTAGAACAACCTTACTGCATCTTGTCCAGGTTCCCGATCCGCACCAGCATTTCGGTGAACATCTGCATGTCCAGGTTCAGGTCGGCAACTTCCTTGTACTCGCGCGCATTGTGCGGGGTGTACTTCTTGCCCGGCATCGCCGGCCCGAAGTTGATGGCATTGGGCATCAGCTTGGCGGTGGTGCTGCCGGCGGTGGAAACCGGCTTGGCTTCCAGCCCGGTGGTATCGCCAAAGATGTTCAGCAGCGTGGACAGCCACGCGCCCTTGGGATCGCGCGCCATCCAGTTGCCCTGGTCGTACTTGATCTCGACCGGGCCATGGGTGGCGGCCCAGCCGAAAATACGCTTGGTGATCTTGCCGCCCAGCTCGTCCGGGGTGCGGCCGCGCGGCATGCGCACGTTGGTGACCACGTCGACATATTCGCCGCGCTCGCGCACCAGCGTGGGCGACATGGTCAGCGGGCCCATGAACGGGTCGCGGTAGGCCACCTCCATCCTGGTGCCGAGGTAGTCCAGCCCGTACAGGTCGTTCAGGTAGCGGACCGCGTTCAGGTAGTGGTTCTCGGCAAATTGCACGCCGCTGGCCTGCAGGAACAGCGCCAGCCGCGGCAATGGGTTGACCCCTTCCTCCGGCCGCGATCCGTGCGCCGAGGCGCCGGTGACCTTGACTTCCACGTCGTTGCCGGCGCGCTTCACGTCGATGGAGAACTTGCCGCGCGGGGTGTGGCGCTGCAGGAATTCAGCGCGCGCCTGTTCCAGCGTGGCAGCCACGGCGGCAGCATCGCCGCCGGCAATCCGCGCGGTGGCGGTCTCGGGGATGGCGTTGGCCGAGGCCGCGCCGCGCATGGCAACGATGGCCGGTCCCTTGTAGTCGGGCTTGCCCTGCGCGCTCTTGCCGTCCGCCGCCTTGATGCCGAAGGAGACGGTCAGCGTGCCCGCGCCTTTTTCCGCCACCACCGCGGGGTATTTGCTGTCGAGCACGACGTTGTACTCGGGCAGGGTGGTGTGCTGGCGGTAGTACTTCATGCCGTCGCCGCCGGTTTCCTCGGTGGTCTCGATCATCAGGCGGATGGTGCGCTCCAGCGGCACGCCGCTTTCCTTGACGGTCTTCATGGCATACATGACCGCGGCGATCGAGCCCTTGTCGTCGATGGTGCCGCGCCCGTACAGCGTGTCGCCCACGCGCGTCATGCGGAACGGATCCAGTTTGGTGCCGTCCTCCAGCACCCATTCCTCGGCCACCGCAGGCACCACGTCGGCGTGGGTCAGGATGCCGAAGGTGTCCTTGCCGCCGGGCAGCGTGACCTCGAAGACCCGGTTGTCGACATTGCGGTAGGCCAGCCCGAAGTCACGCGCCATGGCCTCGATCATCTTGCCAAACTCGATGATGGCGGGGTTCTCGTGCTGCGGGATCTTCTCGTCGCGCACGGTACGCAGCGCCACCATCCTGCCGATGGCGTCGATCACCGCGGCCTCGTTGTGGACGCGGTTGTAGACGCCCAGCAGGCGGCCGATGTTGGCCAGGTTGTCGCCGGCCAGCGGCGACCTGGCTTGCCACGCCGCCACGGCCGGCGCCACGGAGGGCTCGGCCTTGGCCGCGGCGGCCATGAATGCCTGCAGGTCGGCCTGGGCTGCCGTTCGGGTGCCCGAGACCAGCGCATCCAGGGCCGGTTTCTTCAGGGTTTGCGCCTGCGCGGGGTGCGCCAGCATCAGCGACAGCGCGAGCATCGGGGCCCATCGGCAGAGGGACGGCAGGCGGCAAGGTCGGGTCATTGCGGACAAAACGGGAGTCAGAGTGGATGCCGCATGATAGGGCACTCGCCGGTATTTACCGAAAAAATATGCTCTTGCGTGCGCGCGGATGAGGTGCCATTGCCGGCGCAATAGGGAGCGGCTATGCCGGATCGATAGCGTAAGGCAATCGTCGTGGTTAAAACGATGAATTGTACAAATCACATCCCGGTCGACAGAATGGGGCCTTCGCTGCAACCCGCAGCCGAAACCAACCCGATCCAGACCAAGGAGTGAACTGATGCTGCAATCCCGTGAAGGCCAACGCGTTCCCAATGTCGCTTTCCGCATGCGTGAAGACAACGAGTGGAAGACCGTCACCACCGGCGAGCTGTTCAACGGCAAGACCGTGGTCGTGTTCTCGCTGCCGGGCGCCTTCACGCCGACCTGCTCGTCGACCCACCTGCCGCGCTACAACGAGCTGGCGCCGGTGTTCGCCAGGCACGGCGTCGACGACATCCTGTGCGTGTCGGTCAACGACACCTTCGTGATGAACGAATGGGCCAAGGACCAGGAGTCCGAGAACATCACCATGATCCCCGACGGCAACGGTGAATTCACCGAAGGCATGGGCATGCTGGTGGACAAGGCCGACCTGGGCTTCGGCAAGCGCAGCTGGCGCTATGCGATGCTGGTCAAGGACGGCGTGGTGCAGAAGATGTTCATCGAGCCGGAAGAGCCGGGCGACCCGTTCAAGGTGTCCGACGCCGACACCATGCTGGCACATATCGCCCCGAATGCGCGCAAGCCGGACCAGGTGGTGGTGTTCTCCAAGGTCGGCTGTTCGTTCTGCGCCAAGGCCAAGCAACTGCTGGACGACAACGGCTTCGACTACATCGACGTGCCGCTGGACAACAAGGTGCGCGGCAAGGTGCTGGGCGCCGTGTCGGGCGAGATGACCGCTCCGCAGGTCTTTATCAACGGCAAGCTCATCGGCGGCGCCGAGGCGCTGCAGCAGTACCTGGGCAAGTAAGCCGATTCCCCTTTCCTCCCCCATCCGGGGACCGGCAGTCGCCGGACCCGATGGGGTCGCCTTGCCCGGCGGCATGGCGGCCCCATCCAGCCCGCTGATTGACACCAGTTTGACGCCATCAAGACAAAGGAAACGACCGCCATGACCACCATCCAGACCGACGTCGCCGTTATCGGCGCAGGCACCGCCGGCCTTGCCGCCTACCGTGCCGCGATTGCCGCGGGCAAGCGCGCCGTGATCATCGAAGGCGGCCTTTACGGCACCACCTGCGCCCGTGTGGGCTGCATGCCCTCCAAGCTGTTGATCGCTGCCGCCGAGGCCGCGCACGAACTGCGCCACACCGCGCCGTTCGGCGTGCACGTGGATGGCCAGGTCCGCATCGACGGCCGCGAGGTGATGGCCCGCGTGCGCAGCGAACGCGATCGCTTTGTCGGCTTTGTGGTTCGCGGCGTGGAGAACATCCCCGAAGCCGACCGCATTCGCGGCTATGCCCGCTTTATCGACAACACCACGCTGGAAGTGGATGGGCACACCACCGTGCGTGCCAGCCGCGTAGTCATCGCCACCGGCTCCACGCCGATGCTGCCGGCGCCGTTCCACGTGTTCGGCGACCGCCTGATCGTCAATGACGATGTGTTCGCCTGGGACGACCTGCCCGCCAGCGTGGTGGTGTTCGGCCCCGGCGTGATCGGGCTGGAACTGGGCCAGGCCTTGTCGCGCCTCGGCGTGCGGGTGCGCGTGTTCGGCGTCAGCGGCTCGCTCGGCCCGCTGACTGATCCCGTGATCCGCGCCTACGCGGCGAAGACCTTCAACGGCGAGTTCTATCTCGATCCGGACGCCAAGGTGACCGACATGGCCCGCGACGGCGACCAGGTGGTGGTGACCTACCTGGACCGCGAAGGCCGCAGCGTGACTGAGCGCTTCGACTATGCGCTGGTCGCCACCGGCCGCGTGCCCAATGTGCGCGGCCTGGGCCTGGAGAATGCCGGCCTGGCGCTGGATGCGCGCGGCGTGCCGCTGTTCGATGCGCGCACGCTCCAGTGCGGCAATGCGCCCGTGTTCATTGCCGGCGACGCCAACAACATCCTGCCGCTGCTGCATGAGGCCGCGGACGAGGGCAAGGCCGCGGGCGAGAACGCCGCCAGCTACCCGGAGGTGAAGCCGCTGGCCCGCCGAGCGCCGATCGCGGTGGTGTTCACGGACCCGCAGATCGCGATGGTCGGCCAGCGTTACGCCGACTTGGCCGAAGGCACGTTCGTGACCGGCGAGGTCAGCTTCGAGGACCAGGGACGCAGCCGCGTGATGCTGAAGAACCGCGGCCTGATGCACGTCTATGCCGACAAGGCCACGGGCCGCTTCCTGGGCGCGGAATGGACCGGCCCGCGTGCCGAGAACATCGCCCACCTGCTGGCGTGGTCCTATCAGCAAGGCCTGACCATCGGGCAGATGCTGGGCATGCCGTTCTACCACCCGGTGGTGGAAGAGGGCCTACGTACGGCGCTGCGCGATGCGGCGGCAAAGCTCGAAGTCTGAGTAGGCCAGGTTTGCTAGACAGGTCTGTCTGTCATAGTATCGACCTATAGAGGCCGGGCGGCGCAGGGCGCTGTCCGGCCGCTCCCATTACCGACTCCGCCGCCACCATGGCCACGCCTTCCGCCCGCGACCGCATCCTCGACACCGCTGCCCGCCTGTTCTACCAGGAGGGCTACCGCGCCACCGGCATCGACAAGATCATTGCCGAATCCGGCGTCGCCAAGATGTCGCTCTACCGCCATTTCGCCTCCAAGAACGAGCTGATCTCGGCGTTCCTGGCGCGCCGGCATGACGAGTGGATGACGTGGTTCCGGCAGGACGTGGAAGCCCGGCTGGCCATGCGCCCGCACCTGGACGTGATTGCCGACGCGCTGGCGGACTGGTTCAGCCGCGACTTCCGTGGCTGTGCCTTTATCAACGTGGTGGCCGAGGCGGGCGGCGACGCGCGCGCGGCCGAACAGGCCGCGGCGCACAAGGCCGAGCTGGCCGCATTCGTTGCCGACATTGCCGCGCGCCTGGGCCTGGACCAGCCGCAAGCGGTGGCCGAGGAAGCCATGCTGTGCATCGAAGGGATGATCGTGCGCTACCAGATGCAGCCGGATGCGGCGGTGATCGAGGCTGGGCGGCGATTGCTGGGCCGGCTGCAGGCCGGCTGATTGGCTTGGGGGCTGGTCACTGAGGCTGAGGACTGCCCAACGCTTCCTTCGTCTGGCTTAGCGCCGAGGCAGCATCCGGTGCGATTTCGCGTAATCGCGCAATGCGTCGTTCATCAGCGTTTGCCAGCCGCTGCCGGTTGCCTTGTAGGCCTCCAGTACATCGGGATCGATCCGCAAGGTCTGGTTGACCTTGCGCTCGCCAGCCGGCTTGGCCGGCCTGCCACGGCGTTTCACCAGCGCATCGGCATTTTCTTTTCCCACGAGCTGCTCGAGTACGTCGCGCGCCGGGCGCATCCGTCTGATTTGCTCTGTCGGCAACGACACCGCATCGGGGTCTCCGGCAATGCCACGCGCAATTGCGGCGTCCTCCGCGGGCGTCGGCATGGTGAGGTCAGGTTTCCTGTTCATAGTCTCGCACCTCTCGGGAGTTGGCTTTACGCAGGCTGATTGCCCGTAGCGTGTCGCCGCGTATGGTGAATACCAGGCAATACAGGCGCCGGCCAATCGGCCCATATGCGATGTAGCGGGTTTCGCCATATGGCTTGCGGCCATCGATCTCCAGCAAGGCGCTACCAAAGTCCATCAACCCCGCGGCGGCCAGTGACAACCCGTGTTGACTTTGGTTGATAGCGTCCTTCGCCAAGTCAAACTCGATTTCCATTCGGATTTACTGTAGCAGCAAGAAATATGGTGGGGCAACATTTTTATGCTACAGCGTTAAAACTAAACCTGGCATCGTAGCAAAGCGGAAAACCGATCACTCTGCAGCAGACAGTCCAGACGCCCGCAAAAAATGTCTCGCTTCGCCGCTCGGTCTACCTGAACCAGCCCACGCTGAACTCGTTCGCGGTCGATACCCAGGCGCAGACCAACTTCCGCACCGGCCCGGTCCAGCACACGCTGCTGACCGGCGTCGACTACAGCACGCCGAGATCACCGGCCGCGCCGGAGTGGGGGGCACAGCCGCGCCGCTCAATGTGTTCAACCCGGTCTACGGCAATTTCACCCTGCCGGGTACGCGCGACCTGAACCCCGCCACGCAGGCGCAGACCGGCCTGTACGTGCAGGACCAGCTGTCGTGGAACAAGTGGCTGCTGATGCTGGGGCTGCGCTATGACTGGTCGCGCGCCGCGCAGGACAACACGCCTTCGGCCAGCCGCGACGACAGCGAGCTGACCAAGCGTGCCGGCCTGATGTACCGCTCGGACATTGGCCTCAACCCGTACGTCAGCTATTCCGAATCGTTCCAGGGGCTGGCCGGCTTCAACAAGGCCAACCAGGCCTTCAAGCCGCTGCGCGGTTCGCAGTGGGAGGCGGGGATCAAGTACCAGCCGCCAGGCAAGAACGCCACGCTGACCATCGCCGCATTCGATATGCGCGAGAAGAACCGCAAGACCGCCGGCGTGGTCAACGGCATTCCCGATTCGGTCCAGGTGGGCGAGGCGCGTACGCGCGGCATCGAGGTGGAGGCACTGGCCTCGCTGTCCAGGCGGCTGGACCTGATTGCAACCTATACCTACCTGGATGCGCGCGTGATCGACGGCACGCCGGCCGAGGTGGGCAGGAAGCTGGCGAGCACGCCGTCGAACATGGCGTCGCTATGGGCCAACTATCGCTTCAAGCTGTTTGGCGTGCCGGGTTTTGTCGCCGGCGGCGGGATGCGCTATGTCGGTCCCAGCTATGACGGTGCCGACCGGAACCGGGTGGGCGGCGTGACGCTCTACGACGCGATGATCGCCTATGACCACGGCCCGCTGCGCGTCTCGCTGAATGCCAACAACCTGTTCGACAAGCAATTCCTGACCACCTGCCTGGCGCGCGGTGACTGCTACTTCGGTGCGCGCCGCACGGTGGTGGGCAGCGTTACCTACCGCTTCTGAGCCGCCTTGCATGGAAGCGAGCCCGCGGCCAGGGTGGTCGGGGGCTCGGCAAATATGGCAGCGATAGCGGCGCGCTTACTCCGAGTCGGGGATTGGCGCTCCCTGCACTTTGGGCGCCGGTTCGGCCTGCATGGCGGCCGTGGGCAAGAGCGTCAGGAAGCTGCGCGCCACCTCGGGATCGCGGCAGGCGAGCCAGTCGTCCCACTGTTCACGCGGCACGATCACCACTGACCGCTTTTCATCGCCTGGCTTGTGGAAGCGCTGCATCACCGGGTGCTGAGCCGAGTTGATGGTCAGCATGGTGAAGGACAGCGACTGGTCCGGCCAGCTGCGCCACAGGCCCGCAATGCCGAAGGCCGGCTCGCCGGTCATCCAGACGCGCCAGCGTACCGGCTTGCCGGGCGGGCCGTCGGGTACTGCATCTTCGGGATACGCAAACTCATAGAACGCCGTGGCCGGCACCAGGCACAACTGGCCCTGGCGCCAGTAGCGCGCAAAGGCGGGGCGCTCGCCCACGGTTTCGCTGCGGGCATTGGTGGTGTCAAAGCGCCGTGCGCCGGGCGGGATGCGCGGGCGCGGCACCATGCCGAACGAGGCCAGTGCGCCACTGCGCGCGCCATCGTCCGCGGCGCGCACGATCGGTGCCGCGTAGTCCGGATAGGTTTCAGCCTTGTACAGTCCCGGCGGCGGTTCCACGCCGAAGATTTCGCGCAGGATGCGACGCTGGACCGGGGCGTAGTTGGTGCACATGCGCTGTCTCCTGGCGGTGATGCCCGTATCGTCGGCGCCGGGCGGTGCCGCGTCAAGGGTGCCTCAGGAGTGCCTCAGGGCTCACGGCAGGGATGGCAAAAACCGTCAGCCGCGCTGGCGGAATCGGTTATTGCCTGCTCCCCTGGGGCTCGCGCACACTCTGGCGGCAGCCGCTGCGCGCCGCCACGCCGCGCGCAGCGGCCACCTACCAAATGGCACAAGCCGGAATACAGGAGACACCATGCGCGAATACGCCCAAGCCTTCGACGGATTTTCTTATGACGACGCCGTGGCACGGCAGCTGCACGGCAGCCTCGACGCAATCAATGCCTGCGTCGAATGCTGCGACCGGCACGCGCTGCCGGGCCGTATCGCGCTGTTCTGGGAAGGGCGCGACGGCAATTCGCGCAGCTGGACCTTTACCGAGCTGCAGGCACTGTCCGCGCAGTTTGCCGGCTTCCTGAAGGCGCAGGGCGTGCAGCCGGGCGACCGCGTGGCGGGCCTGCTGCCGCGCAATGCGGAACTGCTGGTGACGATTCTTGGCACCTGGCGCGCCGGCGCGGTGTACCAGCCGCTGTTCACGGCCTTCGGCCCCAAGGCCATCGAGCACCGGCTCAATGCGTCCGGCGCCAAGGTGGTGGTCACCGATGGCGTCAACCGCCCCAAGCTGGATGACGTGGATGGCTGTCCCGCCATCGTCACCGTGGCCGGTGACAAAGGCCGCGGCCTCGTGCGCGGCGACTTCAGCTTCTGGGCCGAGCTGGAACGCCAGCCGGCGTCGTTCGAGCCGGTGCCGCGCCGGGGCGACGACCCCTTCCTGATGATGTTCACCTCCGGCACCACCGGCCCGGCCAAGCCGCTGCTGGTGCCGCTCAAGGCCATCGCCGCGTTTGCCGGCTATATGCGCGACGCGGTCGACCTGCGCCCGGAAGACGCTTTCTGGAACCTGGCCGATCCGGGCTGGGCCTACGGCCTGTACTACGCGGTCACGGGCCCGCTGGCGCTGGGCCATCCCACCACCTTCTACGATGGCCCGTTCACCGTGGAGAGCACATGCCGTGTGATCCGCAAGTACGGCATCACCAACCTGGCCGGCTCGCCCACGGCATACCGGCTGCTGATCGCCGCGGGCGAGGCCGTGTCAGGCCCGCTGCGCGGGCGGCTGCGCGCGGTCAGCAGCGCGGGCGAACCGCTCAACCCGGAAGTGATCCGCTGGTTCGCCAGCGAGCTGGGCGTGACCATCCACGATCACTACGGCCAGACCGAGCTGGGCATGGTGCTGTGCAACCACCATGCGCTGGCGCATCCGGTGCGCATGGGCGCGGCCGGCTTTGCCAGCCCGGGGCACCGCGTGGTGGTGGTGGACGATGAACAGCGCGAACTGCCGCCGGGCCAGCCGGGCACGCTGGCGCTGGACCTGAAGCGCTCACCGATGTGCTGGTTCGGCGGCTATCACGGCACGCCCACCAGCGGGTTTGCCGGCGGCTACTACCTGACCGGCGATTCCGCCGAGCTGAATGACGACGGCAGCATCAGCTTCATCGGCCGGGCCGACGACGTCATCACCACCTCGGGCTACCGCGTGGGCCCGTTCGACGTGGAAAGCGCGCTGATCGAACACCCGGCCGTGGTCGAGGCCGCGGTGATCGGCAAGCCCGATCCGGAGCGCACTGAGCTGATCAAGGCCTTTGTCGTGCTGGACCCGCAACATCGCGCCGCGCCGGAACTGGCCGAGGCGCTGCGCCAGCACGTGCGCAAGCGCCTGGCCGCCCATGCCTACCCGCGCGAGATCGAGTTCGTCGCCGAACTGCCCAAGACCCCCAGCGGCAAGGTCCAGCGCTTTATCCTGCGCAACCAGGAAGTGGCCCGCGCGCGCGAGGCAGCCGCTGCCTGAGACCTGAGCCGTTCCCGGACCGCTTCCTATAATGAGGGAGCGGTTGCCAGGGCCCCGGGGGTGAAGGAGCCTGCGGCGCCGCGCCAGGCGCGCCTGCAGGCAGGGGCGCGCGTCTTCCATCTCCAGACCAATCGGGCGAGGCGAACAAAATGCAGAGTAGCGAAGCGGTGCTGACGCAGGCGCGCGCAGCCTTGGCGCATGTGCCTTATCAGGGTCATGTCCTCCATCCCATCATCCAGTTGCGGCTTTCTGACGGCGCGCTGATCCTGGAAGGCGAGGTGGCCGATATCGTCGACAAGACCCGGGCCGCGGCGACGGTGCGGCGCGTGGACGGCGTAACCAGCGTGATTGATCACCTGCGCGTGGCCGACGGCGGCATGCAGGTAGGCGACGGCGAACTGCGCGACGCGGTGTGCGAGCGCCTGCTCAATGCCATCGATTTCCGCAATTGCAAGATCTGCGCGCGCGTCAAGGGCAAGCCCGAGGCCATGCGCGAAGCCGTGGGCGAACGCAGCGGCTGGATTGAAGTGGAAGTGCACGACGGCGTGGTCACGCTGTGGGGGCAGGTGATCAGCCTGTCGCACATGCGCCTGGCAGGTGTGCTGGCCTGGTGGTCGCGCGGTTGCCGCTGCGTGGTCAATGAACTGGTGGTAGCGCCCGCCGAAGCCGACCGCGACGATGAAATCACCGAGGCACTGATGCTGGTGCTGGAGACCGATCCCTTCGTCGATGCCGCCCAGGTCAGCGTGCATACCGAGAACCGCGTGGTGACGCTGGAAGGCTGCGTCACCAGCGAGGACACGCGGCGCCAGGCCGAGCGCGACGCGTGGTACGTGCAGGGCGTGGAGAACGTGGTCAACCACATCGCGTTGCGCACCTGAGCGCTGCCTTGGGCGCGGTCACTCCGCGGTGCCGCGCCGTACCGCCGCATCTTCCATGCGCCAGTAGCGCCGCCGCGCCCGCAGCGCAAAGCGGGCGCGATAGTCTGACATCGACATGCCCGTGGTGCGCTGGAACAGCCGCCGGAACGCGGCGGCGTCGCTGTAGCCGCAGGCTTCTGCAATGCCCTGCGTGCCGTGCAGCGTGACTTCCAGCAGCATGCGCGCGCGCTCCACGCGCAGGGTGTGCAGGTAGTCCAGCGGGCTCAGCCCGGTGACCTGGCGGAAATGGCGCAGCAGCGTGCGTTCGCTGACCGCCGCCGCCTGGGCCACCGCCGCCAGCTTGTAGGGCTCGGACACATGGTCCTGCAGCCATTGGATGGCGCGATACACCGGGCTGTCGGCGGTGCGGCTGAGCCAGCGTTGCGACACCAGCGCCGGCACGCTGCGCTGGCGCTCGGGCTGGAACAGCATCAGCCGCGACGCCGCCTGTGCCAGGTCCGGGTCGTGCAGGTGGCCCAGCACGCGCAGCATGAATTCCACCTGCAGCGCCGGCGCAACGCATGAGAACACACGCTGGTGCACGCTCATGGCCTGGTCGCTGCCCAGGTCGCAATGCGGATACTGGCGCATCATCCAGCTCTGGAACATCCACGGCGCGCCGGTCCTGGCGCCGTCGAGCAGCCCCAGCTGCAGCGGAAAGACCATCCCCGACGAACAGGCCGCGATCCACCCGCCGGCCTGCGCATGGCGCTCCACCAGGCGCAGCGCCGCGGCATCGCGCTGCACGATCTCCCCCAGCTGCAGCGCGTTGCTGGCCAGCAGGGCGGGGATCACCAGCAGCGTGCGGCTGTCCGCGGCGCGTGCGCGCCGGGTGGAGGACACCAGTCCCGGCAGGTCCGCCGCCAGCGTGCGCCCGTTGCTGCCGCACAGCTGCCAGCTCAGCGTGGGCGCGGCGTCGGGCCGCTGCAGGCTGGCTACGCCGGCCACGGTGCGGAGCACGTCGAGCGTGGTGAACAGGCTGCCCGGCATGGCTTCCGGCAGCCATAGCAGGCGGACATGCAGCGGGATGTTCTGTGACGGCGGCTCGATGGTGGCGGGCATGCCTGGGGGCTTGGTCGGGTGCATGGCGCGATGAGTGGGGCAGGATGCTGTGGCGGGATCGGCATCCGGATTGGCGATATTGATCCTCCCCTAAGGTTCTGGCAAGGGCTAGCATCGTGCAGTTGTGCCGCGGCGCCGCCCGTGCGCCGAGGCACGGCACCAACAAGACCAATCCGAGGAGATTCCATGCCGTTTTCCGTTCGCCACGTTGCCGTTGCCGCCGCCCTGACGCTTGCCGGGGCCGGCACCCTGGCCAGTGCCGCCCAGCCCGATGCCGCGCTGCTGTCCGCCGCGCAGGCGGCCCAGCCCGCGCTGGTGCAGTCGCTCAAGGAGATGGTGTCGATCGAATCCGGCAGCGCCAACGCGAAGGGGCTGGCGCAGATGGCCGGCTACACCGAGAAGCGCCTGCAGGCGCTGGGCGCGAAGGTTGAACGCATGCCCGTCACCAAGGGCCCGGGCATCATGGTCAAGGCCACCTTCACCGGTACCGGCAAGCGCCGCATCATGCTGATCGCCCACATGGACACGGTGTACCCGGACAACACCCTGGCCACGCAGCCCATCCGCGAGGAAGGCAACCGGCTCTACGGGCCGGGCATTGCCGACGACAAGGGCGGCATCGCCGTCATCCTGCATTCGCTGGAGATCCTGAAGCACCAGGGCTGGCGCGACTACGCGCAGATCACGGTGCTGTTCAATCCTGACGAAGAGGTCGGCTCGGTCGGCTCCGGCGAAGCCATTGCCGCGCTGGCCGCGCAGCACGACGTGGTGCTGTCGTGCGAGCCCACCGCGGCCAAGGATGTGGTCAAGGCCGAGTCGCTGCTGCTGGGCGCCTCTGGCACCGCCACTGCCACCATGCAGGTCAAGGGCCGCGCATCCCACGCCGGCGCCGCGCCGGAGCGCGGCCGCAATGCGCTGATCGAACTCGCCCACCAGCTGCAGCAGACGCGCGACACCGCCAGCCAGGTGCCGGGCTCGCAGCTGAACTGGACCCAGGCGCAGGCCGGCACGGTGCGCAACCAGATCCCGGAAAGCGCGGTCGCCTACGGCGATGTGCGCACCACGGCGGCCGGCGCCGCCGAGAAGCTGAGGGTGGCGCTGCAGGACAAGGCCAAGTCCAGCCAGCTGGTGCCGGAGACGCAGACCACGGTGACGATGGAAGAGGGCCGCCCGCCGTTCGTGGCCGACGCGCGTGGCCGCGCGCTGGCCAAGCGCGCGCAGGAGATCTACGCCGAGCTGGACGGCCGCACGCTGGCCCTGGCCGAAGGCACCGGCGGCGCCACTGACGCCAGCTATGCCGCGCGCTCGGGCAAGCCCGCGGTGGTGGAAAGCTTCGGGCTGGCCGGCTTCGGCTATCACGCCCGCGACGAGTACATCGAACTGGACTCGATCGTGCCGCGCCTGTACCTGATGACCCGCATCCTGCAGGATATCGGGCGCAACTGAGGCGGCGCCGCCTGCCCTGCGTTTGCCCCTCCCGGCAAGCCTGCTACAGTGTCATGGCTGCCCGCATGCGGCGGCCATGACAAAAGAGACATTGCAGGGGGAGACGGAGATGAACCGCAAAGGCTTGCTGGACGCGGCCACGGCACTGGAAGACCTGGCCGCCGGCCGCCCGCCCGCACCCGCGCAGGTGGCCGCCGGCGCCGCCGCGCTGGAAAAAATCCATGCCGATTACCCGGCCTGGCGCGACGTGGGCGATGCCTTGTTTGGCCTGAAAGCGCTGGCCGGCGGCAGCGGCATGGCGCTGGACACCAAGGGGCGCCAGCGCGCCGGCCGGCTGGCCGATGTCGTGCGCAGCCTGCTCGACCAGATCTGAAGAGGCTGCGCCTTAAAGCATCGACTCGATCGGCAGGATGGAGAGGAACCAGATGCCAAGCCGGCGCCACCAGCTGGTGTTCGGCTCGGTATCGTGGCGGATGACTTCGTCATCCCGCCGTTCCAGCCAGTACAGCTTGCCGGTTTCATCGAGCTTGACCTGGTAGGCCGCGCGCGGCACCACGCTGGCGAAGGTGGATTCGATCCGGCCAGCCAGCTCCGGGCTGTCGATGACGAAGCCCAGTTCGGTGTTGATCGTGGCCGAGCGCGGGTCGAAATTGAACGAGCCCACGAAGATGCGGGTGCCGTCGACGGCAAAGGTCTTGGCGTGCAGGCTGGAGCCCGAGCTGCCGAAGGGGCCGGCGCGCTCTTCCTTCTTGCCGGGCGCGGCCGAGCGCCGCAGCTCATACAGGTCCACGCCGGCTTCCAGCAGCGCCTTGCGCCGCTTGGCATAGCCCGAATGCACGGCGGCCACATCGGTGGCTTCCAGCGCATTGGTCAGCACGCGCACGGCCACGCCGCGCCTGGCCATGTCGGCGAAATAGGACGTGCCGCCCGTCGATGGCACGAAGTAGGGCGAGACCAGGTCAAGCTCGCGCTGCGGGTCGCCCAGGATTTCACGCAGCTGGTGCGCCACCAGGGTGTTGCGCGACGCCTCGCCGAGCGCCTTGGCGGGGTTGTCGCTGACCATGCGCGTTTTTGCCCACTGGAACTGCAGCGTGCCGGCCAGCATCCGCTGCACGTCAGGCAGGTCACGCACCGCGGCAAGGTAGGCGGCGGCAGCCGGGTTGTGCTCGACGGCGCGGGCATTGCTGGCCAGCGCCTGCAGCCGTTCGACGCTGACCGGCGGCACCAGCCGGTCCACCGGGTAGGCCGACGCACTGGACCAGTAGCGGTCGAAATCGTGCGCCACGTCGCCCGCGGCGGGCCCGACGGCGATCACATCGAGGTCGGCAAACAGCACGCCATCGGTGGCGCCGAAGTATTCGTCGCCAACATTGCGCCCGCCGATGATGGTGGCGACGCCGTCGGCGGTGAAGGACTTGTTGTGCATGCGCCGGTTCAGGCGCCGGAAATCCGTCAGGAAATTGAGCGTCTTGGGGTGGCGGATCACGAACGGGTTGAAGATCCGCACCTCGACCTGCGGATGCGCGTCCATGGCCGCCAGCAATTCGTCCATGCCGGCGATGCCGTTATCGTCCAGCAGCAGGCGCACGCGCACGCCGCGGTCGGCGGCTTCATGCAAGGCTTCCAGCAACAGGGTGCCGGTCAGGTCGTCGCGCCAGATGTAGTACTGCACGTCGAGCGTGCGCTGCGCGGTGCGCGCCAGCTGCACGCGCGCGGCAAAGGCGGCGTAGGCATTCTCGAGCGGATGGATGCCGCTCAGGCCCGGATGACGCACCACTTCGCCGGCCACTGCCTGGCCCAGCGGCGTGGCCTGGGATTCGGCGGGCGTCAGCGCAGAGGATTCGGTGCGGTGATCCAGCGGCGGCAAGGCGCAGCCGCCGAGCAGGGCGGCGCAGCACAGCAGCAGCGAATTGGCGCGCAGGCGGCGGTGGGGGACGAACGCAGCGTCTGTCGGCGATGGCATGGCGGTCTTGGCGAACCCCTCGCGGGGCCCGGTCGTTACGGCAATGCCGTCATGTTGCCATGCCGCGGAGGCAGCGAGTGATTGTCGCTGCCGAGGGAGAACACCGGCGGGTTTGTCGAAGTCCGCCGGTCGTTTGTGACGCGATCACGAAGCCGCCACCACCCCGCAAGCAATCCGCCCGCCCGCATTCCCGGTCGGCTGCGTCTTGTAGTCGTCCGGGTCCTTGTGCACCACCACCGCGCGCCCGATCACACTGTTGGCTCCGGTGCCAACGGTCAGGTCCGGCAGCAGCATGCTGACGCGCACGTTGCCGCTGGCGTCCGCGGTGACGTTGTTCATGTCGCCGGCGTGGTGGTCGGGCATGGTCATCTGGCCGTGGGGCTTGCCGGTCGGGTTGAAGTGGCCGCCCGCGCTCATCGCGTCAGGCGCGGAGCAGTCGCCCTTCTCATGGACGTGGAAGCCGTGCACCGAGCTGGGCGGCAGGCCGGTGATCGCCGCGGTCATCATCACGCCGCCCGGCTGCTGCTGGAAGGTCACGGTGCCACCGGTATTGGTGCCGCTCTTGGGCTGGAGCGTGGCCGTCGCCCTGGCGCTGCCGCTGCCGCTGGCGCTGGTGCCGGACGCGCTGGCTGCAGACGAGGAGGTCTTGCCGGAGCCGGCGCAGCCCGCCAGTGCAATGGTCGCGGCGATGCAGGCTGCCAGGGGGGTAAGCACTTGTTTCATCGGACTCCTCTTCTTGTCGTGATTTCGGAAGAAACAGTATAGGCTGGCCGGCGCCAGGCCGATTTCCGGTTTTGTCCTACATGCCGCACTAGACTGCGGCCACTAGCCTATCACGGCATCAGGCCGCGACCGGCAGCCGCTGCTGTGCCGCACCAAAGTGCGGGTGGCGCGAGAACAGGTCCGCCGCCCAGTTGACGAACACCCGCACCTTGGCCGACAGGTGCCGGTTCTGCGGATACATCGCCGAGATCGGCAGTTCTTCAGTCTGCCAGTCGGTCATGATCTCCACCAGCCGGCCACTGGCCACATAGGGCTCGGCCATGGCGCGCGAGACCCGTGCCACGCCGTGGCCTTCCAGCGCGCAGCCCATGTAGACATCGGCATCGTTGGTGGAAATGGCCGATGGCAGCAGCACCTCGCTGCGCTCCATGCCGCACGCCATGGGCCACGGCATCTCACGGCCGGTGCGGTTGGACAGGAAATTGACCGCCTTGTGCTGGGCCAGCTCGGCCAGGTCGTGCGGGGTGCCAAAGCGGTTCAGGTAGATCGGCGAGGCGTAGAACGCCAGTTGCACATGGCCGATGCGGCGGGCCACCATGGATTCTTCCACCGGCGTGCCCACGCGCAGCACCACGTCCACGCCTTCCTGCAGCAGGTCGATCGGCTTGCCGTTGATGGTCAGTTCCAGCTTCAGGTCCGGGTAGGCCTGGAAGAATTCGTGCAGGTGGGGCACCAGCACCAGCTGCGCCAGCCCCGCGGTGGTATCCACCGACAGCGTGCCGCGCGGCGAGTTGTTGTGGCGCGTCAGCGACTGCTCGGCCTCCTCGACATCGGCCAGGATGCGCACGCAACGTTCGTAATAGGCCGCGCCGTCGTTGGTCACGCTGATGCGGCGGGTGGTCCGGTGCAGCAGCTTGACGCCCAGGTGGGTTTCCAGGTTCTGGATCAGGCGGGTCAGCGTGGCCTTGGGCAAGTCCATCGATTCCGCGGCGCGCGCAAAGCTGCCGACGTCCACGACCCGGGTGAATGCCTGCATTGATACAAGACGGTCCATGATGAGGTTCCGACGATAGATCCGAACGGCGTGCCGCGCGCGCTTGTGACGCACGTGGCCATGCTGGTTGTTGTTGTGGGGAGTCTGCCGGCTGGCTGGCACTGGGACTGCGCGCTGGCTGGGCGCGGGTTCCGGCATGGATTCTGATCGGGCGCGCACCGGCCTGGCAGACCGCCGCGCGTGCCGAGAGCCGGAGTGAATCACAAAATCCAAGACCTTGTCATGCGTGGGGATATGCAGTTTCAGTGGCATGACGAGGCGGTTTGCGATTATTCCAATCCCGGAACAGTGCATTGGCGATCTCTCGCTTTATCCCATCCTCGTCAATCACCATAATCCGTTGCATCGCAACACTCAAGCGCATTGTTTCTTTCGTGCGCCAATGCCATGTCCCAGAAGCCAGGCCAACGCCCTGATGCAGCCAGCGCCGCCACTGCCCCTACGGCAGCCGGGCAGGGGCAGGCGCGCGTGGCTGAGCATACGGTGACCAGCGACGGGCGCGAGATCCTGGTGCGGGTGTGCTACCCGGCGGGCTATCCGGCGCCGGGCGCCGAGGGCGCGGCCCTGCTGCCCTGGCTGGTGTACCTGCATGCCGGCGGCTTCGTCGAAGGCGGCCTGGAACACGCATGCAAGCTGGTGCAGGACCTGGCCACCACGGTGCCGGCGGTGGTGGTAACGCCGGCGTATTCGCTGGCGCCGGACCATCCGTTCCCGGCGGCGCCGGAGGACGCGCACAGCACGGTGCAGTGGGTGCTGCGCAATGCCCGGCGCCTGAAGCTGGACAAGACCCGCTTTGCGCTGGTGGGCGAGGAAGCCGGGGGCAACCTGGCGATCGCGCTGGCGCAGATGCTGCGCGACCGCGGCACCGCGCAACCGCGCGGGCAATGGCTGATCCGCCCGGTGACGGACCCGTGCCTGCAGCACGCCTCTTGCGCGGGGTTCGACGGCGGGCAGGTGCCGATGGACACCCTGCGGCGCCTGGCCGACAACTATCGCGACTACCTGCCGACGCCGGCGGATACGGTGCATCCGTATGCCGCCCCGGCGCTGGCCTCGCGCCTGGCCGGGCTGCCGCCCACGCTGGTCCAGGTGGCTGAATACGACGCGCTGCGTGCCGAAGGCGAAGCCTTCGCCGGGCGCCTGGCCAAGGCCGGTGTGCCGGCCCAGGCCATGATCATGCCCGGCGCCTGCGGCGACGGCGTGGAAGAGGCCCATGACAGCTGTCAGGCATGGGTCGACGAAGGTGCGCGGTTTCTGCGGCGATGTCTGGCCGCGGCCGACGATACCTCATCCCTGACTGAACGCCGCGCTGACGCCAACGCCAGCCGGCCTGGAGCCAAGCCCGCCGGCTGAGCCGCTCCAGACAACCGCCAGCCGGCTCTGTTTCGGCCAGAGCCAGGACCGCCGCAACACGCAAGCGGTCCTAAGTCCGACCATCAGTTTGGCCATGGTTCCGGTCCGCCCACGCGGACCGGCAGGCGGCGTTCGGCCATTTGCTTTTCCGGTTGAAGAAAACCCGATCCAGGAGTTTGAGAAATGCAGCAGCAGAAACGACGTACCCTGATTGCCCTCGCCATCGTCGTGGTGCTGGGCGCCGGCGTGGCCGGTTCGATCTTGCGCCCGTGGCATAGCAGTGAAGCCCATGCCAACACCCCGCCGCCCGCGCCGGCGATTGAAGTGGCCGCTGTGGTCGGCCAGACCATCACCGAGTGGGACGAGTTCTCCGGACGGGTCGAGGCCGTGGAGCGCGTCGAGATCCGCCCGCGCGTCGGCGGCACCATTGACGCCGTGCACTTCCGCGAAGGCGCGCTGGTGAAGAAGGGCGATCCGCTCTTCACCATCGACCCGCGTCCTTATGCCGCGGAAGTCGCCCGTGCCGATGCCGCGCTGGCCGCGGCGCAGGTGCGCGCCGCCCACGCCCAGAGCGAACAGGCGCGCGCCCAGCGGCTGCTGGACGACAACGCGATCTCGCGCCGCGAATTCGACGAGCGCATCAACGCCGCCCGCGAAACCGGCGCCAACGTCCGCGGCGCGCAGGCACAGCTGGAAACCGCACGCCTGAACCTGGCCTACACCCGCATCACCGCGCCGGTGGCCGGGCGCGTATCGCGCGCCGAGATCACCGTCGGCAACCTGGTGGCGGCGGGCACGGCCTCGCCGGCACTGACCACGGTGGTGTCGGTGTCGCCGGTCTATGCCAGCTTCGAGATCGACGAGCAGAGCTACCTGCGCTACACCGCGCCGGGTGCCGGCGGTGGCCAGCCCAACCTGCCGGTCTACCTGGGCCTGGCCAACGAGGACGGCAATCCGCATGAGGGCAAGATCCAGTCGGTCGACAATCGCCTGGACCCGCGCAGCGGCACCATCCGCGTACGTGCGGTGTTCCAGAACGAAGATGGGCGCCTGCTGCCGGGCCTGTACGCCAAGGTCAAGCTGGGCGGCGGCGCGCCGCATGCGGCGGTGCTGGTCAATGACCGCGCCATCGGCACCGACCAGGGCAAGAAGTTCGTGCTGGTGCTCGATAAGACCAACAAGCTGGTCTACCGCGAAGTGGAACTGGGGCCCAACCATGACGGCCTGCGCGTGGTCCGCAAGGGCCTGAAGCCGGGCGAGACCATCGTCGTCAATGGCCTGCAGCGCGTGCGCCCGGGCGACACGGTCCAGCCCAAGCCGGTGGAGATGGCCTTCCGCAGCGAACTGGAGCGGCGCGGCACCACGCCCGACCGCAAGCAGGCCGCCAGCGAGAAAGGCGAAGCTGACGTGAAGCCGGTGAGCTGAGTCATGCGAGCCGATGGTTTGCTCCCCTCTCCCGCTGAGGGGAGAGGGAGCCGGCCTGAGCGATGTTTGATTTCGTCGCTGATGGCAATCACGTGAGCCCGCACACCCAGCGCCCCTAGTTTTTATCGCTCCCAAAGCAGTTGATGGTGCCCGCCATGGCGGGCCGCCAGGGGAGCGTTTTTGCAGAGACCAAGATGAATCTCTCTAAATTCTTTATCGACCGCCCCATCTTCGCGGGGGTGCTGTCGGTGCTGATCTTCCTGATTGGCGCCATATCGATGTTCAAGTTACCGATCTCGGAGTACCCGGAAGTGGTGCCGCCGTCGGTGGTGGTGCGCGCGCAGTTTCCGGGCGCCAACCCCAAGGTGATTGCCGAGACGGTGGCTTCGCCGCTGGAAGAGCAGATCAACGGCGTCGAGGACATGCTGTACATGTCGTCGCAGTCCAACAGCGACGGCCTGCTCACGCTGACCGTGACCTTCAAGCTGGGCACCGACCCGGACAAGGCCCAGCAGCTGGTGCAGAACCGCGTCTCGCAGGCCGAGCCGCGCCTGCCGGAAGACGTGCGCCGACTGGGCATCACCACGGTCAAGAGCTCGCCGGACCTGACCATGGTGGTCCACCTGGTCTCGCCCAACGACCGCTATGACATGACCTACCTGCGCAACTACGCGGTGATCAACGTCAAGGACCGGCTGGCGCGCCTGCAGGGCGTGGGCCAGGTGCAGCTGTTCGGCTCGGGCGACTACGCCATGCGCGTCTGGCTGAACCCCGAGAAGATGGCCGAGCGCCAGCTTGCCACCAGCGACGTGGTCAAGGCCATCCGCGAGCAGAACGTGCAGGTGGCGGCCGGCGTGATCGGCCAGTCGCCGGCGCTGCCGGGCGCGGACCTGCAGCTGTCGGTCAATGCGCAGGGCCGCCTGAGCACGGTGGAGGAGTTCGGCGATATCGTCGTGCGCACTTCCGCCGACGGTGCCGTCACCTACCTGAAGGACGTTGCCCGCATCGAACTGGGTGCGTCGGAATACGCGCTGCGCTCGCTGCTGGACAACAAGCCGGCGGTGGCCATCCCCATCTTCCAGGCGCCGGGCTCCAACGCCATCCAGATCTCGGATGACGTGCGCAAGACCATGGAAGAGCTGAAGCAGAACTTCCCGGATGGGATCGACTACAGCATCGTCTATGACCCCACGCAGTTCGTGCGCCACTCGATCGAGGCAGTGACGCATACGCTGTTCGAGGCCATCGCGCTGGTGGTGCTGGTGGTGATCCTGTTCCTGCAGACCTGGCGCGCATCGATCATCCCGCTGCTGGCGGTGCCGGTGTCGATCGTCGGTACCTTCGGGCTGATGCATGCGTTCGGCTTCTCGATCAACGCGCTGTCGCTGTTCGGGCTGGTGCTGGCGATCGGCATCGTGGTCGATGATGCGATCGTGGTGGTGGAAAACGTCGAGCGCAATATCGAAGAGGGGCTGACGCCGAAGGAGGCCACCTACAAGGCCATGCGCGAAGTCAGCGGCCCCATCATCGCCATCGCGCTGACGCTGATCGCCGTGTTCGTGCCGCTGGCCTTCATGACGGGCCTGACCGGCCAGTTCTACAAGCAGTTCGCGCTGACGATCTCGATCTCGACCATCATCTCGGCGTTCAACTCGCTGACGCTGTCGCCGGCGCTGTCGGCACTGCTGCTCAAGAGCCATGACGCGCCCAAGGACTGGCTGTCGCGCTGGATGGACCGCGTATTCGGCGGCTTCTTCAAGCGCTTCAACCGCTTCTTCGGCCGCAGCGCTGAAAGCTATGGCCGTGGCGTGAAGGGCGTGATCCGCCGCAAGGGCTCGGTATTCGGGGTCTACGCGGTGATGCTGGTGCTGACCTGGGGCGTGTTCCAGCTGGTGCCCAAGGGCTTTGTGCCGGCGCAGGACAAGCAGTACCTGGTGGGCTTTGCCAAGCTGCCGGAGGGCGCCACGCTGGACCGCACCGAGGACGTGATCCGCAAGATGAGCGACATCGCGCTCAAGCATCCGGGCGTGGAATCGGCGGTGGCCTTCCCGGGCCTGTCGATCAACGGCTTCACCAACAGCCCGAGCGCCGGCATCGTGTTCGCCACGCTCAAGCCGTTCGAGGAGCGCAAGACCAAGGAACTGTCCGGCGCGGCGATTGCGGCCGACCTGAACCAGAAGTATGCGGCCGTCCAGGATGCCTTTATCGCGGTGTTCCCGCCGCCGCCCGTGCAGGGCCTGGGCACCATCGGCGGCTTCAAGCTGATGATCGAGGACCGCGCCGCGCTGGGCTATGACGCGCTGTTCGAGGCCACCAACGCGTTTGCCAACAAGGCGCGCGCCACGCCCGAGCTGACTGGCATCTTCAGCAACTACCAGGTCAACGTGCCGCAACTCGACGTCAAGCTGGACCGCGTCAAGGCCAAGCAGCTGGGCGTGCCGGTGACCGAGGTGTTCGATACGCTGCAGACCTACCTGGGCTCGGCCTATGTCAACGACTTCAACAAGTTCGGCCGGACCTACCAGGTCAAGGTGCAGGCAGACGCGCCGTTCCGCGCCCATGCCGAGGACATCCTGCAACTGAAGACGCGCAACGCCGCCGGCGACATGGTGCCGCTGTCGTCGCTGGTGCAGGTCAAGCAAGGCTTTGGTCCAGACAGCGTGGTGCGCTACAACGGCTTTACCGCCGCCGACATGAACGGCGGGCCCGCGCCCGGGTTCTCGTCGGGCCAGGCCCAGGCCGCGGCTGAGCGCATTGCCGCCGAGACGCTGCCCAAGGGCATGAAGTTCGAATGGACCGAGCTGACTTACCAGGACATCCTGGCCGGCAATGCGGGTGTGTGGATCTTCCCGCTGTGCGTGCTGCTGGTGTTCCTGGTGCTGGCTGCCCAGTATGAAAGCCTGACGCTGCCGCTGGCGGTGATCCTGATCGTGCCGATGAGCCTGCTGGCGGCGATGACCGGGGTGTGGCTGACGCAGGGCGACAACAACATCTTCACGCAGATCGGCTTCATTGTGCTGGTGGGGTTGTCAGCGAAGAACGCGATCCTGATCGTGGAGTTTGCACGCGAGCTGGAGCATCACGGCCGCACCGTGGTACAGGCCGCGATCGAAGCCAGCCGCCTGCGCCTGCGCCCGATCCTGATGACCTCGTTCGCTTTCATCATGGGCGTGGTGCCGCTGGTGATCTCCACCGGCGCCGGCTCCGAGATGCGCCATGCCATGGGCGTGGCAGTGTTCGCGGGCATGCTCGGCGTGACCTTCTTCGGGCTGTTCCTGACGCCGGTGTTCTATGTGGCGCTGCGCCTGCTGGCCACGCGCGGCCAGCGCCGCGCGGCCAGGCAAGAGCAGGGCGCGCAACTGACTGCATCGGCTGAATAATGGTGATCAACATGAATGCCCCTGCATTTTCGACAACAAATTGGCTGCATAAGCTGCCTAAGCTGGCGACGCTGGCCGCAGCGCTAGTCCTTGCGGGTTGCTCGCTGGCCCCGACTTACAAGGTGCCCGAAACCGCCACCGTGCCGGCCTTCAAGGAGGCCGAGGCCGCCCAGGCCGAAGGCGCGCAATGGAAGACCGCGACGCCGGCCGAAGGCCAGCATCGCGGTGACTGGTGGAAGATCTTCGGCGATGCCGAACTGGATCGCCTGATCGGCGCGGCTGGCAGCTCCAACCAGGATCTGGCGATTGCCGCTGCCCGCCTGAAGCAGGCACGGGCCTTCACGGGTGCCACTGAGGCGGATCTCTACCCGCAACTGAGCGTTGGGCTGGACCCGACGCGCAGCCAGCCGTCGGCGGCCTCGCAGGGTCTGCCCGACGGCACGCGGGTCTCGCCGCAGACGGTGCTGAAGGCGCGCGCCTTCGCTAGCTATGAGCTCGACCTGTTCGGCCGCGTCGCGTCCAGCGTCAACGCCGCCCGGGCTGAAGGCGAGGCCGCGGAGGACCTGTATCGCTCGGTGCAGCTGGCGCTGCAGGCCGACGTGGCGCAGGCGTACTTTGCACTGCGCACGCTGGACAGCGAGCGCGACCTGCTCAATGCCACCATCAAGCTGCGCGAGGATGCGCTGTCGCTGCTGAAGAAGCGCTATGACGCCGGTGAAACCACCGACCTCGATCCCGCCCGTGCCGAAGCTGAACTCGGCACCGCGCGCGCGGACCTGGCCGGCATCGAGCGCCGCCGCGCCAACCAGGAGCATGCGCTGGCGGTGCTGACCGGCGTGCCGCCGGCGGCATTCTCGCTGCCGGCGCGTCCGTTCGACGCCGCGCCGATCGCGGTTCCCGCCGGGCTGCCGTCCGAACTGCTGGAGCGCCGCCCCGACATCGCCGCGGCGGAACGCCAGATGGCCGCGGCCAACGCGCGCATCGGCGTAGCCAAGGCGGCGTTCTTCCCGCGCATTACGCTGACCGGGCTGTTCGGCTTTGAATCGGCGGACCTGTCGAACCTGTTCAAGTGGTCGTCGCGCACCTGGGCGCTGGGGCCGCTGATTGGCTCCACCATCGCACAGACCGTGTTCGATGGCGGGCGCAACAGCGCCAACCTCGCCGGTGCCCGTGCCGCGCACGAGGAAAGCGTGGCCGGCTACCGGCAGACCGTGCTGGTGGCGTTCCGCGAGGTGGAAGACAGCCTGGCGGACGTGCGCTGGCTCAGCCAGCAGGCCGGCGCGCTGGACGGCGCACTCGGCGGCGCCCGGCGCGCGGCGCGGATCTCGCGCAGCCGCTATGACGCCGGCGCGGTCGACTACCTGACGGTGATCGATGCCGACCGCACCGTGCTGCAGTCGCAGCGCGAGGCCAACCAGGTGGCCGGCCTGCGGGCTGCCGCAACGGTGTCGCTGATCCGCCGGCTGGGCGGCGGCTGGGGCCCGCTGCCGGAAACGGTGGCGGCTGTGCCGGCGCCGGCGGCCGAGGGTACGCCGGCCTCCCAGGCCCGCTAAGCCCGGGCGGGACTGGCGCGATGCTTCCCAGTCACTACACTGGAAGCATCGCGCCATGCGTACGGGATGCACGGGTGCACCCCGGATGCGTCCTGTCCCGCCGCCATGCTTGTTCGACACAGGAAACCGTTCTGGGGATTGATCTTCGCCGCGATCACCGTGGGCACGCTGTTGGCGCCGCTGCCCTGGTCCGACCGCACCGCCATCCATGACGAGGTGGTGATCGCCCGCCCGCCAGCCCAGGTCTTCGACTACGTGTCCACGCCGCTGCACTGGCCCGAATGGCATCCGGCCTCGCTCGGCGTGGCGGGTGCGACCGACCATCCGCTGGGGCAGGGCGAGCGCGTGACCGAGACCTTCATGGTCGCCCAGCGCGGTGGCGCGGTAGTCTGGACCGTCATCGAAAGCCAGCGGCCGCGCACATGGTCGATCGAAGGCGTGGCCGAAGGGCGCAGGGTCGGCACCATCACCTACCGGCTTACGCCTGCCATGACGCCGTCGCTGACCCCGGCGGCCGAACGCACGCGCATTGAGCGGGAATTCCGCTACCGGTCGCCTACGCTGCTCTTTGCGCTGATCAACCGCCTGATGCTGCGCGAGCGCGTCCAGGCCGAGTCCACCGAAGCCGTGCGCCGGCTCAAGGCGCTGCTGGAGACGCCCGCTGCCGCCATCGCCTTGCGCGGGGCAGCGATCCGGCCTAAGTTGGAGCCATCCCTCAGTGCGTCCAGCGAGGCCCATATGCCGTTCCAGCTGCAATCGACCGCATTCACCCCGGGTGGCGAGATCCCCGCAGAGCACACCTGCGAAGGCGCCGATATTTCCCCGCCGCTTGCCTGGACCGGCCTGCCGCCCGGCACGGCCAGCCTGGCGCTGATCGTCGACGATCCCGATGCACCCGACCCCGCCGCGCCGAAAATGACCTGGGTCCACTGGCTGGTCTACAACCTGCCGGCCCATGCCGAGGCGCTGCCGGCGGACATCGGCAAGGCCGGACTGCCCGCCGGCACGCGCGACGGGCTGAACGACTGGCACCGCGCCGGCTATGGCGGGCCATGCCCCCCGATCGGCCGGCACCGCTACTTCTTCAAGCTCTATGCGCTGAATGCGGCGTTGCCGGACCTGGGGATGCCTGACAAGGCAGCGCTGGAGCGGGCAATGCGGGGCCATATCCTGGCCACCGCAGAGTTGATCGGCACTTACCAGAAGCTGCAGCGCTAGGCGCGGTGCGGCCGGAGGCTACATCATGTCGCACCGAATGCTTCGCCGTGATGTCCGAGGGCCGTGGTGGTGGCTGGCGGCGGCCGGGGCGCTGGCACTGCTGGCCGTGGCCGGCCCGCTGCGCGCCCAGCCGCATGAATCCGGCCCTATCACCATCGGCGGTTCGGCGCAGGTGCAGGGGCCGCTGACCGTGCACGGCAAGCTGGTTGTCGCCGGACACGTCTATGCCAGCGGCCCGCTCACCGCGGCGTACTTCACCGGACCAGCCAGCGCGCGGGGGCTGCCGTACGGCGGCGGCTATCTCAAGGTCTTCAACGGCCCGGTGACAGTGCATGGCGACATGGTGGTCAGGGGCGACCTGAGCGTGGCCGGCCCGCTGACCGTGGACGGCCCCATTGCCGCCAGCGGCGGCATCGATGCCGACGGGCCGATGCGCGAGCGCGAATACGGGCGTTGAAAGCGCGCACCGGCGCTACGCAAGCTGCGGCATTGCCTGCGGGTGTTGCACAATACCGGCTTTGCAATTCTTGCATCGACCGGGGACACCGCATGGCAAAGCAGGGCGCACTGGGCCTGAGGGGCATCGCATTGTTTGAAGCCGCCAAGGGCTTGCTGGTGATCGTGGCCGGCCTGGGCCTGGCCGCACTGCTGCACCGCGACGCCCAGGCGCTGGCGGAAGCCATCATCCAGCGCATTCACGTCAACCCGGCCAGCCGCTATCCCACCATCTTCCTGTCCTTGCTTGCGCATCCCGACAACGCGCGCCTGTGGGCCATCGGCGGCTCTGCCGCGGTCTATGCGCTGATGCGCTTTGCCGAAGCGTACGGGCTCTGGCGCGGTCTTGCATGGGGCAACTGGATCGGGGTGTGGTCCGGCGGCATCTACATTCCGCTGGAACTGTACGAGGCCCTGGTCCACCCCAGCTGGCTGCATGGCACGCTGGCGGCAGCCAACCTGCTGGTGGTGCTTTACCTGGCGCGGGGGCTGCTGGCGAAGTCGACCACCAAGGGGTCGTGATCTGACGAACGGTAGGGGTCGGGCGCATAGTGGCCCGGCACCGCAGGCGCACCCGGCGCCGGGGCGTAGGAGAAGGCGGGGGGCTCGTCGGCATTGATATGCCAGGCATGCACGGCCATGACATGCCGGGCCGCGATGGCATCGGCAAGCACATGATCGAGATAGCCGGCCTGGCCATTGTAGACGTAGCTGTAGGCCGGCTTGCGGGCGAATTCCGCGACCATGTCGGCGTAGCCGTGGCGCGCCAGCACGCGCATGGGGTCTTCCATCGCATAGCTGTTCAGGTCGCCGATCACCAGCACGCCCGCGCCGGACGCGCCCGTCGGCGTTGCGCCCAGCCATTCGGCCAGTGCCTCGGCGGCCTGCACGCGCGCGGGATTCCAGCAACCCTGGCCATCGCCCTGGTCGGCCTGCGCGCCGGTGGCTTCAGTGCACGTCTTGGATTTGAAATGATTGACCACGACCGTGACCGGCGCGCCGCCAGCCGTCGCGCGGAAGGTGCCGGCCAGCGGCTGGCGGCTGCGCTCGCCCAGCCAGGTGGTGGCCGCGCGCCCGGCAGGCACGGCGGTGCGGGCGTTGTACAGCAGCCCGACCGCAATGGCATCGCTGCCAAGCGCCGGCGTGCCGGGGTCGAGCACGCGCCAGTCCGGCCCGAGCCGCGCGGCCAGCTGGCGGATCGCGCTGTACTGGCCGTAGCCGTCGTTTTCTGCCTCCATCACGCCGATCACGTCCGCATCCAGCCCCCGCAGCGCGGCGAGCAGCTTGGCTTGCTGGCGCGCCAGCGCCTCGGCGCCCTGCGCGCCGCGGTTGCCGGGGGCATCGAAGCCGCCGCCCTGGCCGTCACCGTTGAAGTAGTTCTGCAGATTGAAGGCGGCCACGCGCAGCGTGGTGGCCGGATGCCGTGGCGGCGCGCCGCGGCGCGGGTTGGTGGCCTGGAACACCGGCGCGCTGGCACCAGGCACCGGCTGCAGGCGCCACTGCCCGTGGCGTTTTTCCAGCACTCCCTGGACGCCGCTGACCGTGTCCCCGGCACGCACCGGATGGTCCGCGGCCAGGCGCGGTGGCGGGTAGGGCACCGCGGCGGGATACTGGCGCGTCGAGCCATCGTCAAGCAACAGCCGGTTGCGGGCGTTGGCGGCGGCGGCTTGCCGCGCGGCCGTGCCCGGCAGTGCCTGTTGCGTCGGTGCGATGGGCCGGCCGTCGCTCAGCGCCAAGGTGCCATAGCGACCAAGTTCATGGGTGTCGGCAACCGTTAGCGTCTGCGGCAGGCGCACCAGCATGCCTTCACGCGCGGCAAGACCGGATTCGCCGGCGACCGGCAAGGTCAGCGTGTGCGGCGTCACCGCCATGCCGCGCGCGCACACCGCCAGCGGGCCGGACAGCACCAGCTGCGTCTGCCCGAATTTCTCTTCGACCCTTCCGGACACGCGCACCATGTCGCCGGCGCGTGCCGGGGTGCGTGGTGCATAGACGAACAGGCCTTCCGACACGCCGGGCCGGTGCAGGCGTTGCGCGTCCGCGGTCTGCAGGAAGAAGCCGCGCAGGCCGCCATCGCCGCTGAAGTCCGCGGTGACGATGGCCTCTACCTCCACCACGCTGCCCGCGAGCGGTGACGTCGCGGCGGCACCCTGGATCTCGGCAATCGGCGTCGCGGGCGTGCCGCATGGCTGCGATGCAGCATGCGCGCCTGCCAGGCAGGTCAAGGCGAGGGCGGGCAATGCGGCCCGGGCGAGGTGGCGCTTGCGCAGGGACAATCGCATGGCGTTATCGGCAGGTAGTGGCAGGGTGGACGATGCTAACCGCCGCGTGTAACGGAATGCTTGCAGCAGGCATACGGCCCCGCGATCGTGCTAAGGTAGCAGACACCCGCCGGTGCCCCGGCATCCACTCCATTGGTAAAACCGCCATGATCAAGGAAATCGCACAAATCACCATCAAGCCCGGCATGGACAAGCAGCTGGAGCAGGGCGTGAGCCAGGCCACGCCGCTGTTCCTGCGCTCGCGCGGCTGCCACGGCGTGCAGCTGTTCCGCTCGATCGAGCAACCGGAACACTACACGCTGGTGGTGGAATGGGAGACGGTGGAAGACCACATGGTCCATTTCCGCGAGTCGCCCGAGTTCCAGCAATGGCGCGCCCTGGTGGGCGAAACCTTTGCCGCGCCGCCTAACGTGCACCACGTGGCCAAGGTCCTGTAAGCGCGCACCATGAGCACCCGGCCGGAACGTCCCCGCCATTTCTCGATGCTGCGCGAGCTGCAGCTGGCCGATGTCTTTACGCTGGGCAACGCGGCCTGCGGCATGGGGTCGGTGTTCTTCGCCATGTTCTACGTGGCCGACCAGCAGCTGTCGCATTTCTTCACGGCGGCGGCGCTGGCGCCGCTGGCCTTTATCTTCGATGTGCTGGACGGCCGCATCGCGCGCTGGCGCCATGCGCATTCGGCGCTGGGGCGCGAGCTGGATTCGCTGGCCGACGTGATCTCGTTCGGCGTCGGGCCGGCCACGCTGGCCTTTGCCGCCGGCATGCGCGGCGGCTGGGACCTGGCCGTGCTGATCTACTTTGTCTGCTGCGGCGTGAGCCGGCTGGCGCGCTTCAACGTCACCGCCGAATCGCTGGCCGAGGGTAGCGACAGTGGCAAGGTGGCCTACTTCGAAGGCACGCCGATCCCGACCAGCGTGCTGCTGACCGCGGTGCTGGCATGGTGCGCCTGGCAAGGCCAGCTTGGCGGCGAGCTGCCGGGCGGCGCGTGGGTGCTGGGCCCGGCGGTGCTGCATCCGCTGGTGCTGCTGTTCGCGCTGTCGGGCACGCTGATGGTCAGCAAGACGCTGCGCATTCCCAAGTTCTGACCGGCCGGCGCCGAGTGCGCCGGCTCGGTGCCGCGACATCAGGAGGGCGTAGCGCCGGATCCCGGCGACAGCGGCTGCCAGGGCTGCATTGCCAGGCCGTCCTCGCGGAACTCCGCGAGTTGCGGCGCCGCCGCGACGAACGCCGGCCATGACTGTGCCGGTCCTGGCTTGCCATCGCGGACGAAACCGACAATGGCGTTCCGGAACGCGGCGCCAACGCGTTCGAATACCGGCTCCGGTACTTCCATGACCATCGGCGCGTCGGCCCACGCCGACCGGTTGCCGAACAGGAATGGCAACTCCATGCAATGCGGGCTCATCAGGCCGGGAACCTGGCTCTGCACGGCAAAGCGATATGGAAACACCGGTATGCCGCAGGCGCTGAAGGCGCCGGCGATCTGCTCCGTGCCGGCCACGAAGACTTTGTAGCTGCTGCCGTCGACCAGTTGCGTGTAGGGCGTGGGGGTGGCACGTGCCGCGGCGAGCCGGTCGTAAATGTGCCCGGCCTGTGCGCCGAAGGCACGGTCGAACCAGGCCCGGACCCTGGCTTCGCTGGCGCCGGCCACCATCGGCTGCGCGCACAGGAACGCCGTGTTTTCCTCAGCCGTGAAACCGAGCAGCGTCGCGTCGACATGCGCGGCCGCGGCCGCGCGCGGCATATCGAAGAGCCAGCCGGGCACCAGACCCTCTTCCTCCACCGGACGGAAGCCAACCGCAATCTCCCCGAAACCTGCGAGTGAGCGCATCAGTTCGCCCTGAGCCGCCAACACCGCGGCAACCGGCATCGAATCAAACCGGAGGCCGTTGGCGTGCGCGCGGAACGCCTCACTGGTGGCACGGGCCTCCTGGGGTGTCTGCGGTGGCAGGGCCGGCAGGCTGAAGAGCAGGTTCCGGCGCAGCAGGCCGCGCGCGGCGGGGCTGATGCCCAGCAGCCAGGCATACCAGGCGCCGGCGGACTGGCCGCCCACCGTCACCGCGGCAGGATCGCCGCCAAGCTCGTGGATATGCCGCTGCACCCACGCCAGGGCGTGGAGCAGGTCGCGTACCGGCCGGTTGCCGCTGGCCGTGTCGCCGCCCTCCACGTAGTGCCCCAGCGCGCCAAGACGATAGTTGACGCTGACCACCACCATGCGGCCTTCACGCGCCAGCCGTTCGCCGTCATACCAGGCTGCCGAGCCGCCGCCAGACATGAAGCCGCCGCCGTGGATGAAGACGAACACCGGCGCTGACTCCGCCTCGGCACTTGCCCAGACATTGAGGACGAAGGCATCCTCGGATTGCGCATTGGCGTCGATGCCGTCGCCCATTACCGCGGCCAGCCGCGACCTGGCCTGCGGGAACACCGCAGCCGGCCCAGTCGCGTCCCGTTCATCCTGCCAGGGTGCGGGTGCCCTGAGTTCTGACAGGCGGCTCGAAGGGGCGATGCGCTCGCCATAGGGTAGCCCCCGGAACACGGCCACGCCATTGCGGACCTCGCCGCGTGCCAGACCACTACTGAGCGAGACAACTGCTGTCTTTTCGTTCCAATTCATCAATTCAGACTCCTGAGGCCCGCATGGCGCGGGACAAGAACAGCGCGATCAGCGCACAGGCCAACACCGTCACGGCCATGCCGGCAATCAACTGGTGCAGCGCCAGGCCATGCTGCACCAGCCAGCCAACCGATCCCGCGCCGGCAAGCGAGCCCAGCCGGCCGGCGCTACTGGCCCAACCCACGCCGATGGAGCGCACCGGCGTGGGATAGGCCATCGCCATGACGGCGTTGACCACGACAATCGGGCCGCTGACCAGGAAGCCGGCGCAGAACACCAGGACGGCATAAGTGGGCGTGGCGGCGGGCGCTGCGATCCACAGCGGCAGTGCTGCACCCAGCAGCCAGGCCGCACCCACGAAGCGCAGCGGCGGCACCCGGCGGATCGTCAGCGCGGCGACCATGGCGCCGGCGAGTCCGCCGGACTGGAACAGCGCGGCCGTGCGCGAGGCCGCCGCCACGCTGGCCCCGCCATCGCGGATCAGCGTTGGCAGCCAGCTGGCGATCACGTAGAAACTGCCCAGGATCAGGAACATCAGCGCCCATAGCAGCACCGTGGTGCGGACCAGCGCAGGCGAGAATAGGCTGTGCACGCTGCCGTTTGGCTGGCCCGCCTGTGTGCGCGGCGCCAGGAACTGCGTCGCCGCGTCGACCGCGATGCCGAGCCTGGCCAGCGCCTGGCGCACGCGGGCGGACTCGGCGCCGCGGTGGGCGAGGTACATCGGCGATTCCGGTACACGGGCCAGCACGGCGGGCAGGCACAGCAACGGCGCGACCCCGCCCAGCACGAACAGGCCCTCCCAGCCGATGCGCTCAATCAGCAGGCCGGTCAGCAGCCCCGCCAGCGCCGAGCCGAGCAGGAAGCCGCAGAACACCGCGGTCAGCGTCGACGCGCGCCGCCCGGAGGGCAGCACTTCGGCAAGCAGCGCACCGATTGCCGGCATTGCGACGCCGATCCCGATGCCGGTTGCCAGCCGCCATCCGATCAGCTGTGGCAGCGCGGCGCTGAAAGCGCAAGCGATGGATGCCAGGCCAAACAGCGCCGTGCCGGCCGCCAGCACCGGGCGGCGCCCGCGCCTATCGGACCACATGCCGCCGGCCAGGTAGCCGATCAGCAGCCCCAGCATGCCGGCCCCGATCGCCGCCGAGGTCTGCGCGGGGGTGCTGTGGAAGCGCGCAGCGACCTGGGGCGCGACGAAGCCGACTATGGCTGCGTCGAAGCCCTCGAATGCGACGATGGCAAAGCAGATCAGAATGACCAGGCTGCGCCGCCGGTTGGCGGGCGCGCCGTCGAGCACGGCGGCGACGTCGGTCAGGGTGGATGCAGGTGGGGGCGTTGTCATGGGTTGTCCTCCGTCAGAACGCATGTTCAACGAATAGCCCGGCAACGGTCTGCTGCTTGCCATCGGCAGGCCCGGCCACGCCGTTGATCCACGCTCTGGCATCGGCGGTGCCGCCAGCGCGCTGGTATGCCGCTTGCACATAGACGCGGGTGCGCTGTGACAGCGAGGTCTCGGCGCGAGCCAGGAATTGGTGTGCATAGCGGTCCTGCAGCACGCCATTGCCCTTCATGTACTGATAGTGGAAGGTCAGCGCGTAACGTATAAGTGATGCCGCCGGCTGCCAGGCCGCTGATGGTCAGGCTATCGGCTTGCGCCGCAGCGGTCACGGCAAACAGCCCGAGGGCAGTAATTGCCCGGGCACCGCGACGGCCCGCCGGACAGCCGGTTGCCGCACGGGTGCAAGCGCCCCTTCCCGCAAACTGCAAAATCATGCGTCTCCTCCGTTCTGCATCTATCGTATCGGCGCCTTGCTCTGCGGCATGGCGGCCTTGCGCAGCCAGCCGTTGCGCCAGGTTGCGCGACGGCTGTACGGTGAACCGATAGTAGTGTCAGGAGGCGGGCTTAAGGCATGACAGTTCCGAGAATTGCCATGCCATGTACGCATGACCCGCCGACAGGGCGCGGCGCGTCCTGCGGCCGCTGATGACGCGGATCGGGAACGCCGGAGATCAGCCGCCGTGCGCCGCGTCGACAGCGTGCCGAAGCGCGACGATAAAGGCGCGGGCGGCGCGCGTGCTGCTGCGGTCGCGGCGCCAGATCGCCGCCATGGGGCCGGGATTCAGGGCGAAGCGCGCGGGTAATACCACGACTTCGCCAAGCGATGCCAGGTGGCGTGCGGTGCTGCTCGCGAGGTGCCAGAGGAATTCGCCGGACAAGACCAGCTCACGGCCAAGCTCAAGCGACAGGGCGCCCAGGATCTCGGGTGGCTCCAGCCCGGCCTCGCGAATCTCGGTATTGATCAGTTCGCGCATAAGGCTGCCAGGCGGCGCGGAAACCCATGGGTAGCGCACGCAATCCGCCATGGTCACTGCCGGCAGCCGCGTCAGCGGATGGCCCGGTGCACAGGCCAGCGCAACGCCATCCTCGCCCAGTTCCACGGTGCGATAGGTCTGACCGTTCAGTGAGCGTGGACTGCGGCTGACCAGCAGGTCGATGGCGCCGGTGTCGAGCCGCTCGATCAGGGTCTCGTGCCTGCCGACCTCTACCGTGATCTGCACGCCGGGGCTGGATTTGCGAAAGGCCAGGATCGCTTCGGCCACCGGCCAGCGGGTGAACATCGAGAAACACCCGATCACCAGCGTGCCGGCACCGCCGCCGGCGACTGCGGCCAGGTCTGCTTCGGCCTTGTGCATGTCGCTGAGCAGGAGCGCTGCGTAGCGGCACATCACGGCACCAAGCGCAGTACTGACCATGCCTTTGGCGGAGCGTTCGAACAGCTTGCCGCCGACGATGTCTTCCACCTCTGCCACGGCGCGCGACAGTCCGGATTGCGTCATGTGCAGCTGCTCGGCTGCCTTGGACAGGTTGCCAAGGTCCGCCACGGACAGGATGACCTCCAGGTGTCTCGGGCGCAATTTGCCTTTGAATGGCGTCATGGCGGAATCGGGTGGTGGCAGGGGGGGCGGGTGGCCGGACAACAGCCGTGGCGCGCCAGCATGGTAACCCAACCGCTCACGCCGGTTCGGCCAGGTTCGCGGCTGATCCCGCCAGGTGACCGCGGCGCTATGCTGGCCGCGTGATGACCTGCCCGTTGCGCGCCCCGCTGTGCGCGCCGTGCTGCCAGGTAATGGCGCCGTTGACGATCACGGTGTCGATGCCTTCGGCTGGCCGGGTGGGGGTCTCGTAACTGGCGGCATCGCGCACGTTGGCCGCATCGAAAACGACGATGTCGGCGTGGTGGCCCACGGCGAGCGTGCCGCGCCGGTGCAGGCCGAAGTTGCGTGCCGTCAGCCCGGTCATTTTCCAGACCGCCGTCTCCAGCGGGAACAGGCCGACCTCGCGGCAGTAGTGCCCCAGTACGCGCGGGAAGGTGCCCCACAGGCGCGGATGCGGGCTGGCGCCGACGGGGATGCCGTCGGAGCCGATCATGGTTTCGTCGAAGGCAAGGATGCGCTGGACGTCGTCCTCGTCCATCTGGAAGTAGATCGCGGTGCCCGGCTGCAGGCGGCGCGCGGCTTCGTCCTTGGGCACGCCCCATTCCCTGGCGATGTCATCGAGATCGCGGCCCGCGCATTCGGGGTGCGGTTCGCTGGCGGCGATCAGCACCCGGCCGTCGAGCATGCCGCGGTCGGTGCGGATCATGGTGGAGCCGGCCGTGTACGGGTAGCAGTCGAGCGACACGCACTGGTGCTTCATGGCTTCGCGGATAAAGGGCAGGGTTACCTGGCTCTTGCCAAAGTTGGCCTGCCTCTGCACCTTGTGGTGCGACACCACCACCGGCACGTCGAGCTCGCGGCCGATGCGGAAGGTCTCGTCGAGCGAGGCCATGACGTGGTCGGACTCGTCGCGCATATGCGTGACGTAGAGAGCCTTGCGGGCACTGAGCGGCCGGCAGACTTCGATGATCTCCTCGGTCGTCGCCATGGCGGCGGGCGGGTAGAAGGTGCCGGTCGACAGGCCGATCGCGCCGGCTTGCATGGCTTCTTCGACCAGTGCCTGCATGGCGGCGATCTCTGCGGCATCGGCTGGCCGGTCCAGCGCCGCCATGGTGACCGCGCGCAAGGTGGAATGCCCGACCATGGCGGCTACATTGACCGAGCTCGGCATGGTACGCAGCGCGTCGAGGTAGGCGGCGAAGGTGGTGAAGCGGCCTTGCGCCGGTGTGTCGATCAGGCTCAGCGGCATCGGCAAATCCATGTCGGCACGCAGCGGCGCGGCGCTGATGCCGCAGTTGCCGGCGATCACAGTGGTGACGCCCTGCGAGACCTTGAACGGCATGGTGGGTTGCGACAGCACCGCCTGGTCATCATGCGTGTGCGCGTCGATGAAGCCAGGGGCGACAATCAGGCCGGTTGCATCCAGCACCCGGTCGGCCGTGTGCCCGGCGAGGTCGCCGATCGCGGCGATGCAGCCGTCGCGCACGCCGATATCGGCGCTGAAGCGGGGTGCCTTGCTGCCGTCGATCACGGTGCCGCCGGCGATCAGCAGGTCATAGTGCGTGGCGTGCGCAGAGGTGGGGTCGGACATGGGATTCCTTTCCTGGACTGGAGTGTAGCGGTCAGCGGAAATGGCAGGCCACCAGGTGGATGCCGGTGGCGGAGGGACGTTCGGTCAGCAAGGGGGCCTGCTCCTTGCAGCGGGCTTGCGCATGCGGGCAGCGCGTGTGGAAGCGGCAGCCCGCTGGCGGATTGGCCGGGCTGGGCGGATCGCCTTGCAGCAGCAGGCGCCGGGCGGGCCTGCGCGGGTCGGGCACCGGCACGGCGGACAGCAGGATCTCCGTATAGGGGTGGCGCGGCGCCGAGAACAAGGTGTCGCGGTCGGCCAGTTCGACGATCTGGCCGAGGTACATCACGGCGACCCGGTGGCTGATATGGCGCACCACGGCCAGGTCGTGCGCGACGAACAGGTAGGCGATGCCGAACTCGGCCTGCAGGTCCATCAGCAGGTTGACCACCTGCGCCTGGACGGAGACATCGAGCGCCGATACCGGCTCGTCGCAGACGATCAGCTTCGGGTTGAGTGCCAACGCCCGCGCGATGCCCAGCCGCTGGCGCTGGCCGCCGGAGAACTCGTGCGGGAACTTGCGCACGGCTTCGGGCCGCAGGCCGACCTTGCTGAACAGCCATTGCACGCGCTCGTTGCGCTCGGCACGGGACTGCAGGCCGAAGTTGCGCAGCGGCTCGCCGACGATCTCGCCCGCCGTCAGCCGCGGGCTGAGCGAGGCATAGGGGTCCTGGAAGATGATCTGCAGGTCGCGCCGGCGCTGCCGCATGGCACTTGCCGGCAGGTCCAGCAGTTCCTCGCCGTCGAGCTGCACCGAGCCTGAAGTCGGCTCGATCAGGCGCAGCACCGACTTGGCAGTGGTGGTCTTGCCGCAGCCGGATTCGCCGACCAGCGAGAGCGTCTCGCCGCGCTCCACGGTGAAGGACACGCCGTCCATAGCCTGGATCGGCGGCCTGCCCGGTGCCAGCCAGCGCCGCGGTGCGAGGTAGTGTTTCCTCAGGCAGTCGACCTTGAGCAGGGGCGTTGGCGTGGCGGAGGTCGTGCTCATGCGATGGCTTCCTGGGCTTGTGGGTTGCATTCGATGCGGCCTTCCTCGACGGCGAAGCAGGCCACCGCATGGTCGCCGCCGTGGCGCGTGAGCTGCGGCAGCTCGCGCGCGCAGCGCGCGTTGGCATGCGCGCAGCGTGCCGCGAAGGCACAACCGCGGCGCGCTTCCTGTGGCGATGGCACCAGGCCGGGGAATTCGGCCAGGCGCCGGCTGCTGGTGTTCATCGACGGCATCGATGCCATCAGCGCGCGGGTGTAGGGGTGCAGCGGGCGGTCGAACAGCTCAGTGACACTGGCTTCCTCGACCTTGAGCCCGGCGTACATCACGATCACGCGGTCGCAGCATTCGGCCACCACGCCCAGGTCGTGCGTGATCATCACCACGCCCATGCCCAGTTCCTGCTGCAGGCGGCGAATCAGGTCCAGGATCTGCGCCTGGATGGTCACGTCGAGCGCCGTGGTGGGTTCGTCGGCGATCAGCACCTCGGGATTGCAGGCCAGCGCCAGCGCGATCATCACGCGCTGGCGCATGCCGCCCGAAAGCTGGTGCGGGTATTCGTTGACGCGGAGTTCGGGCTCTGGGATCTGCACCAGCCGCAGCATTTCCACCGCGCGCCTGAGCGCGTCGGCGCGGCTCGCGCCCTGGTGCAGCTGCACGGTTTCGGCAATCTGGCGGCCAATCGTCAGCACCGGGTTCAGCGAGGTCATCGGCTCCTGGAAGATCATCGAGACGCGATTGCCGCGGATGCGGCGCATCTCGCGTTCGCTGAGCTGCAACAGGTCCGTGCCGCGCAGCCGCACCGCGCCGCGGATGCGTGCCGGTGGCGTGGGCAGCAGCCGCATGACGGACAGCGCCGTCACGCTCTTGCCGCAGCCTGACTCGCCCACCACGCCCAGGGTCTGGCCGGCGCGCACGGTGTACGAGACGCCGTTGACCGAGCGGGCCGGCCCGGTGAGCGTGTCGAAATGCGTATGGAGGTCCTCCACTTCGAGCAGTGGCTCGCCCGTGGCCGGCCTGACATGGGACATCGCGCGCGACATCGTGATGGTCATGGTTGCGCTCCCGGATTCAGAGTTGCCGCGCCAGGCGCGGATCGAGCGCGTCGCGCAGCCCGTCGCCGAGCAGGTTGATGGCCAGCACCGTCGCGGCCAGCAGGATGCCCGGGTACAGGATGATGTGGAAGGCCACGGCCACGAAATTGCGCCCCTCGGCCATCATGTTGCCCCAGCTCGGCATCTGGGGGGGCACGCCGACGCCGAGAAAAGACAGCGCGGCTTCCGTGAGCACCGCGGTGGCGGCCACGAAAGTGGCCTGCACGATCAGCGGCGCCACCATATTTGGCACCACGTGGCGCACCAGGATCACCGGCAGGCGGGTGCCGACCGCATGCGCCGCCTCGACGTAGAGCTGCTCGCGCAGGGTCAGCGCCAGCGAGCGCACCAGCCGCACCACGCGCGGGACCTCGGGTATGGCGATGGCGATGATCACCGCGCCCAGGCTGGCCTGCGTAACGGCCATCAGCGCGATCGCCAGCAGGATGCCCGGGATTGCCATCAGGCCGTCCATCACGCGCATCACCAGGGAGTCCGCCCGGCGCACGAAGCCCGCGACCAAGCCCAGCAGCACGCCGGACACGGTTGCCAGCAGCCCGACCGACAGGCCCACGATCATGGACACGCGGCCGCCCCAGACCGCGCGGCTGAACACGTCGCGGCCCAGCGCGTCGGTGCCGAACCAGTGCTCGGCCGATGGCGGCTGCATGCGCGCCAGCGGGTCGATGTCCTGCGGGTCGACGGTGGCAATCCAGGGCGCGCCGAGGGAGAGCACGGCGATCACCGCCAGCAGCAGCGCGCCCAGGATCAGCGTGGGGTGCTTGCGCGCCCAGTGCCAGCGCGGCAGCACGAAAGGCGCATCGTCGGGTGCCGGTACGGCAGGTTCGGTCGCGGGCAGGGAAGTGGTCATGTCAGCAGGTCTCGCGGCGAAAGCCATCAGTACTTGATGCGCGGATCGAACAGCCGGTAGCTGAGGTCGATCATCAGGTTGATCAGCACGTAGACCCCGGCGGAGACCAGCAGCACGCTCTGGATCACCGGGTAGTCGTGGCGCTGCACCGAGTCGACCACCAGGCGGCCGACACCCGGGATCGCAAACACGGTCTCGGTCACGACCACGCCGCCGATCAGCAGCGCGATGCCCATGCCGACCGTGGTGGCGATCGGGATCGCCGCGTTGCGCAGCGCGTGGCCCAGCACCGGCAGCACGCCCAGGCCCTTGGCGCGCGCCGTGCGGATGTAGTCCTCGTGCAGGACTTCCAGCACGGTCGCGCGCGTCATGCGCGTCACCAGCGCGATATAGACCAGCGCCAGGTTGACGCAGGGCAGCACCAGGCTGCGCAGCCATGCGCCAGCGCCGTCGGCGAGGCGCGCATAGCCCTGTACCGGGAACCACGGCAACTGGATGGCAAAGGCGTAGACCAGCAGGTAGCCCACCAGGAACACCGGCAGCGAGAATGCCAGCACCGCGAACAGCATCACCAGCCGGTCGACCCAGCTGCCGGCGCGGTACGCGGCCAGCGTTCCCAGTGGCACCGCGACCAGCAAGGTCATCAGCATCGTCAGCGCGGCGACGGAGACGGTCGGCTCCAGCCGCTGCGCCAGCAACCGGGCCACCGGCACCTGGGTGAAGATGGAGGTGCCGAGGTCGCCGGTGGCGAGCCGGCCGAGCCACAGCAGGAACTGCCGCCACAACGGCTGGTCCAGCCCCAGTACGCCGCGCAGCCTGGCGATGTCGTCAACGGTCGCGAGGTCGCCTGCGATCAGCGCCGCCGGATCGCCCGGCGACAAGTGGATCAGCAGGAAGACCACCACGGCCACCACCGCCATCACGGGCAGCGTCGCGGCCAGGCGTCGGAGCAGGTAGCCCATTGTCGTGTTTCCCCCGGGTGGTTCGGTTATTTGTCGAGCATCCAGACCGTGGGCATGCCGGCCCACATCCTGTCGATGCCCTTGAGGCTGGCACGCGCCGCGAAGGCCGCCGAGTACTGGCCGGCGTTCACATAGGGCACCGCCTCATAGGCGCGCTTCTGGAAGGCATCGAGCAGTTCCTTGCGTTTGGCGGGCACGGTCTCGCGGATCCAGGCCGTGCGCAGTGCGTCGAGCGGCTTGTCGCAGGGCCAGCCGGGCAGGCTGGTGCCGCAGGCGGCGCCGAGGTAGGCATTGGTGATCGGGGAATCGGCATCGAACTCGCCCGCGACGGTCACGTACATATTCCAGCCCCCGGCCTCGGGCGCATCCCGCTTGGCGCGGCGCGCGCCGATGGAGGCCCAGTCCATGTTCTGCATGTCAACGTTCATGCCCATGCTGCGCATGGTCTGTGCCGCCATCAGGGCTTCAGCGTTGAGCTGGGGAATGTCGGTCGGCACCAGCAGCACCACCTTTTCGCCCTTGTAGCCGGCCGCGCCCAGCAACTGCTTGGCACGGGCCGGATCGGCCTTGCGGTACGGTTCGGCGCCGGCAGCGGTATCGTTGGGGCCGCCGCAGATGAAGAAGGTGGCGCAGTAGTTGATGCGCATGTCGAGCGGATAGCCCATGGCCGCGGTGAAGCGTTCCTGGCTGACCGCCTGCAGGAAGGCCTGGCGCACTTTCGGGTTGTTGAATGGCGGATGCAGCTGGTTCATCACCAGCACGCCCTGGTAGGCGCCGCCCGCGCCGATCTTGATGCTGGCGTCGCCGCGCAGCGGGGTGATGTAGTCCGGCGGTACCTGTTCGATCAGGTCGACCTCGCCGCGCTTGAGCGCCGCGATGGCGCTGTTGGCGTCCGGCAGGTAGAGCCATTCGACGCGGTCCACGCGGGGCTGCTTGCTGCCGGCGAGACCGCTCGCGGGCTCGCTGCGTGCCACGTAGTGCGGGTTGCGCACGAACACCGCCTTGTTGCCCGGCACCCATTCGTCGCGCTTGAAGATGAAGGGGCCGGAGCCCAGCACCTCGGGCAGCGGCGCGGTGGCGGGCATCCTGGCCAGGCGCTCCGGCAGGATCACCGGCGGAAAGCCAGAGGGCTTGGCCAGTGCATCGAGCACCATGCCAAAGGGCTCCTTGAGCGTCAGCGTGAACGTGCGCGCGTCGACCGCCTTCCACTCGGCGCCGGCTTCGCCCATGGCACGGCCCAGGCTGTCGCGCGCGCCCCAGCGCTGCAGCGAGGCGATCGCGTCCGCCGAGGTAACCGCGCTGCCATCCGAGAACTTCAGGCCGGGACGCAGCGTGAAGCTCCACTGCCCGCCATCCTTCGAGCTGCTGTACTTCTCGACCATCTGCGGTTGCGGCTTGCCCCTGGCGTCCTGCGCGAACAGCGTGTCGTAGACCATGTAGCCGAAGTTGCGCGTGATGTAGGCCGTGGTGAAGGTCGGATCGAGGATCTTCAGGTCGGCATGCGCCACGACCTTGAGCGTCTTGGTCTGCGCCAGCACGGGAAGGCTGGCGCCTGCCAGGACCAGGACGCCCGCCGCGAGCGCGGCGGACAGGGATCGGTTTGGTGTCATCAGACTTGCTCCGAGAAACCTCGCCCTTCAGGGCGGGGAGTGAAAGGAGTGCTGCCGGCAGCAAGCAATCCCAAATTAGAATGACCGGCATGCTTATCGTCTATCGCTACCGGGTGAAGTCGCTGAACGGCCTGCTCAATCAGCAGAGCCGCGCGGTGAACTACGTCTGGAACTTCTGCAACGACACGCAGAAGCACGCACTCAAGTGGGGCAAGAAATGGCCCACGGCTTTCGATCTGAACGTGTTGACGACCGGCAGCAGCAAGGAACTGCGCATCCATTCCGGCACCGTCAACGCGGTTTGCGAGCAGTACGCCAAGTCGCGTAGCCAGCACCGCCGGCCGTACCTGCGCTATCGCGGCCGCAAGTCGCTCGGCTGGGTGCCGCTCAAGGGCCGGGATCTGAAGCGCGCGGGCGACGCCTTCCGCTTTGCCGGCAATACGTTTCGCGTGTTCAGCTCCCGTCCCCTTCCCGAAGGCAAGATCAAGGACGGCACGAATTTCTCGCGCGATGCCCGAGGCAACTGGTTCCTGAACATCGTGATTGAAGTTGCCGACATCCACGCCCGATCCCCGGAGCGCGGCGTCGGCATCGATCTTGGCTTGAAGGACCTTGCCACACTCTCCACGGGCGAGAAGATCGCGAATCCGCGTCACCTTGGCCGACTCGAGCAAGCCCTTGCCAAAGCGCAGCGAGCGCGCAAGAAACGACAGGCAACGAACCTCCACGCGCGCATCAAAAATACACGGCGCGACTTCCTGCACAAGCTCTCGCATCGCATCGTGCGGGACTTTGACTACATTGCGGTGGGTAATGTGAATGCCGCCGGCCTCGCCAGGACCA
>NZ_JBSVZB010000052.1:0-39919 GCF_054072015.1 Cupriavidus sp. CP313
TCCTGAACGACCTGCAGCTTGAACTGCTCGGTGTACTTTGCCATGTAAAAACCCCCAAAAGTTGTCTCCAACTTCTGGGGGTCAGTTCACACCCCGGTCCCTCTCCCCCTGAGGGGAGAGGGAGAACACCTTGCTTAGGCTAGTTCCGGCGGCGCAGGCGCACCCAACACCGCCCGCTTCTGCCCGCCGCCAAAGCACGCCTCCAAACGCCCTCCCTCCCCTTTCGCTTGACTTTTTCTCAAGCGAACCCGCCCGAAATATCGTTTGTCGCGCAGCCCGCCGACGACAACTATTACGGCAAGGCCAACCCACAGGAGACAGCCATGTCAGACCAACCCTATCCGCTCTGGAGCGCGGAACCCGTTCCCCACCTGCTCGCCTCGCGCGACCGCGCTACCGGCGAGTGGATCTTCCCGGCGCTGCCCGCCGACTCGCCGCTGGCGGACGACCACGAGACTGTCGCCATTACCGGCACGGGCGTGCTCTACAGCTTCACCGTGATCCATCCCGCGCCCAAGAGCGGGCAGCCGCCGTATGCGCTGGGCTATGTCGATTTCGTCGGCCCGGTGCGCATCTTCGGTCGCCTGCTGGGCACGGCGCGTCCGGTCATCGGCGAGCGCTACACGCAGCGGCATGACGCCGAGTTCGGCTATGTCTTCGAGGCCGTCACGGCCTGAACGATCGAGAGAAGGAGAGGTAAGCAAGATGCAGGACATCTACATCCACGGCGGCGCGATGACGCCGTTCGGCCGCCACCCCGGCGTGCTGGCGCCGGAACTGGCGCAACAGGCGATCCTGAAGGCGCTGGCCGATGCCGACGTGCCGGCCGGGCGCATCCAGGCGGTCTACTGCGCCAACGTGCTGGGCGGCATGATCCTCGGCCAGCTGATCGTGCGCGACCTGGGGCTCAAGGGCATCCCGGTCTACAACGTCGAGAACGCCTGCGCCAGCGGCGCCACCGGCGTGCACCTGGCACGGCATGCGTTGCTGGCCGGGCAATACGACACGGTGCTGGTGTTCGGCGTCGAGCAGCTGACCGCGCTCGGCGGCGGCACCATCCCGCTGCAGCGCAATGACCACAAGACCGAGCTCTATGCCAAGTCGGGCATGGTGCTGCCCGCGGTGTATGCGATGCGCGGCACGCGTTTCCTGCACGAGCGCGACGCCAATCCGTCTGACCTCGCCGAGGTGGCCGTGAAGAACCGCTACCACGGCTCGCTGAACCCGTATGCCCAGCAGCGCAAGACCACCACGGTCGAGGAAGTGCTGGCCTCGCGCATGATCGCCGACCCGCTGACGCTGCTGCAGTGCTGCCCGTCGCAGGTCGATGGCGCGGCGGCGGTGGTGCTGAGCACGCGTCGCCCGGCGCAGGCGCGGCCGGTGAAAGTGCTGTCCTCGGTGGTGGTGTCGGGTATGCGCGAAGAGGCCGACGACGACATCCTCGATGCCGAGATCACCGCGCGCGCCGCACGCCAGGCTTACGAACAGGCCGGTCTCGGCCCGCAGGACGTCGACGTGGTCGAACTGCACGACGCCTTCACCATCGCCGAACTGCTCTACTACGAAGCCCTCGGCCTGGCACCGCGCGGCGACGCCGTGCCCCTGCTCAAGTCCGGCGCGACGCGCCTGGGCGGGCGCGTGCCGGTCAACCCGAGCGGCGGCCTGCTGGCCAAGGGCCATCCGCTGGGCGCCACCGGCGTGGCGCAGATGGTCGAGATCCTGTGGCAGCTGCAGGGCCGCGCCGGCGAACGGCAGGTGGACAACCCCCGCATCGGCCTGACGCAATGCACCGGCGGCGGCATCGCGGGCGTGGACCACGCCGCCTCTTCCGTCCACCTGCTGGGAGTCTGAGATGGGTACGCAACGATTCGATCCTACCCACGTGGCCGTGGTCACCGGCGCCGCGCGCGGCATCGGCCTGGGCATCGCCACGCATCTGGCCCGCCAGGGGGTGGCCGTGGCCCTGCTCGACCGCGACGCCGCCGCGCTTGATACCGCCGTCGGCGCGCTGGTCGCCGAAGGCTTCAACGCCATTGGCGCCAGCGTCGACCTGACCGACTCGGCAGCGGTCAACGACGCCTTCGCGCAAGTGCAGGCGCGAACCGGCCGCGTCGACTACCTGGTCAACAACGCCGGCGCGGTGCGCGACATGCGTTTCCTGAAGATGACCGACGACGACTGGGACCTGGTCATCGATACCAACCTGCGCTCGCAGTTCCTGTGCTGCCGCGCGGCGCTGCCGGGCATGGTCGAGCGCGGCTACGGGCGCGTGGTCAATATCTCGTCGCGGGCCTGGCTGGGTGGCTTCGGGCAGGCCAATTACTCCGCGGCCAAGGGTGGCGTGGTCAGCCTGACGCGCTCGCTCGCGATCGAGTTCGCGGGCAAGGGCATCACCGTCAACTCGGTGGCGCCGGGCATCGTCGATACCCCGCTGTTCCGCGGCTTCGCGCCAGAGGTGCAGGCGCGGCTGCAGAAGTCTGTCCCGGTGCAGCGCATCGGCACCGCCGACGACATCGCCAACGCGGTCAGCTTCTTCCTCGATCCGCAGTCATCGTACGTGACCGGGCAGACGCTCTATGTCTGCGGCGGGCGCAGCCTGTCGTCACCGAGCGTCTGAGGAGGCCACCATGACTGTACGACTCCACACCGAAGGCGCGGTCTCCGTGCTGACGATCGACCGGCCCGAGGCGCTCAATGCGCTGGACGTGGCCGCGCTGCGCGAACTGCGCGCGCACCTCACCGAGGTGCGCGACCGCGACGACCTGCGCGTGGCCGTCCTGACCGGCGCCGGCACGCGCGCCTTCTGCGCGGGCGCCGACCTGAAAGGCACGCGCAGCTCGCCCGCCACCTATCCGGAAGCGCTGTTCCGCGCGCCGGAGCAGGCGGCCGACCTCGGCCTCTATATCCGGCTGATGGACCTGAGCGACCTCGGCCTGTGCAAGCCGCTGATCGCGGCGGTCAACGGCCATTGCCTCGGGGCGGGGCTGGAGATCGCGCTGCAATGCGACTTGCGGATTGCGTCGGAGCAGGCGAGCTTCGGCCTGCCCGAAGCCGCCGTCGGGTCGATCCCCGCCGTTTCCGGTCTGCATCGCCTGCTGAAGGCCGTGCCGGCGGCGCACGCGATGCAGATGGTGCTGACGGCCGAGCGGATCGACGCGGCGCAGGCTGCGCGCATCGGGCTGGTCACCGAAACGGTAGCGCCAGCCGCGCTACTCGACCGTGCGCTGGCCATCGCCACACGCATCGCCGCCAATGCACCGCTGGCCGTCCAGGCGGTCAAGAAGCTGTCGCGACAGACCAGCCACCTCAGCGAAGCCGATGCGCAGCAGCTGACCGAACTCTACTGGGGCGTGCTGCGCGATACCGCCGACCGCACCGAAGGCCGGCAGGCATTCGCCGAGAAGCGCCAGCCCCGCTACACGGGCCGCTGAGCGTTTGAAAACAGACACAAAGGAGACAAAGCATGACTCGTATTACCCGATTCGCACGCGCAGCGCTGGCCGGCGTACTGGCAGCCACCGCGCTGGGCGCCGCAGCACAGGCGCCCTACCCCACGCAGAAGCCGATCACCCTGGTGGTGCCGTTCGCCCCCGGCGGCGGCAACGACATCCTGGCACGTCTGATCGCGCCCAAGATGGGCCAGCTGCTCGGCCAGACCATCGTCATCGAGAACAAGCCCGGCGCGGGCGGCAACCTCGGCGCCGACTATGTCGCCCATGCGGCGCCGGACGGCTATACGCTGGTGATTGCGTCCAGCCAGGTGACGATGAACCCGTTCCTCGGCACGAAGATTCCATTCAGCATCGAACACGACTTCGAGCCGGTGGGGCGGATCGCGTCGGTGCCGATCATGCTGGTGGCCAACCCCGACCAGCCGTTCCGCACGCTGCAGGACTTTATCCAGTACACCCGCGCCAATCCCGGCAAGCTGAGCTACAGCAGCCCGGGCAACGGCACGCCGCAGCACCTGGCCGGTGAAGTCTTTGCCAAGCTGAACAAGACCGAACTGCTGCACGTACCGTATCGCGGCACCGGGCCGTCGATCACCGACCTGATGGGCGGCCAGGTGCAGATCTCCTTCGCCACCTTTGCCTCGGCGATCCAGTACGTGCGCGCCGGCAAGCTGCGCGCGCTCGGCATCGCCGGCAAGAAGCGCACCGCGCTGATGCCGGACCTGCCGACCTTTGCGGAAGCCGGCATTGTCGGCTACGACGCCGAGCTGTGGTACAGCCTGCTGGCGCCGGCGCGGACGCCCAAGCCGGTGGTCGACAAGATCAACGCCGCGCTGGTGGCCGCGCTCAAATCGCCTGACGTAGCGGAGCAGATGGGCAAGCAGGGCTTCGAGCCGCAGGCATCATCGCCGGCCGAGCTGAAGGCCTACATCGGCAAGGAGATGGCGCGCTGGCAGCGCCTGATCCAGGACAACGGCATCAAGGTCGCGCTATGAACACGCCTACCCATCCCGCCGCACTGCCGCCGACGGACAACCCGCTGCCGGACTACCTCGGCATCCGCCTGGCCAGCGTCGGCGACGGCCGCTGCACCTTCGAGCTCGATCTCGAGCCGCGCCACCTGAACCGCCAGGGGAGCGTGCAGGGCGGCGTCACCGCCACCCTGCTCGACGCCGCCTGCGGCTACGCCGGGCTGCCCGCCGGCCCTGACGGCGCACTCGGCCACGCGGTCACGGTGATGCTGACGATCAGCTATCTCAGCAAGGCCAGCGCGGGCCGGCTGCGCGCCACGGCGCAGGTCACCCGCGCCGGCAAGAGCCTGTACTTCGCCTCAGCGGAGCTGACCACCGATGCCGGCGTGCTGGTGGCCACGGCACAAGGCACGTTCAAACGATCCCACACCCTTACGGAGGCATGACATGTTGCGCGACGCACTGGGCGGCCTGACCGTCATCGACTTTACGCAGATCGGCGCCGGGCCGACCTGCACCATGCTGCTGGCCGACATGGGCGCCAGGGTCATCAAGGTGGAGCCGCCCGGCGGCGAGCTGGGCCGCGGGCTGGGACCCGGCTGGCTCGGCGAGGACAGCGCGCTGTTCCACGGCTTCAACCGCAACAAGCTGGGCGTGGCGCTGGATCTCAAGTCCGCCGACGGCGCGGCCGTGGCACGCCGCCTGATCGCCGGCGCCGACATCGTGGTGGAAAGCATGCGCCCGGGCGTGATGGAGCGCCTCGGCCTCGGCCATGCGCAACTAGCCGAAGCGCACCCCGCGCTGATCTACTGCTCGATCTCCGCCTACGGGCAGGACGGGCCGTACGCGGGCCGCGCCGGCGTCGACGGCATCATGCAGGCCGATTCCGGCCTGATGAGCCTGATCGGCCTGCCCGACGGCGAGCCGTGCAAGGTGCAGGCGCCGGTGGTCGACGTGACGACCGGCTACGTGGCCTGCGTGGGCGTGCTGGCGAAGCTCGCGCAACGGGCGCGCGACGGCCTGGGCGGCCACCTCGATGTCAGCCTGCTCAATGCGGCGCTGGCGCTGCAGCAGTCGTCCATCACCAGCTACTGCGCCGACGGGCAACTGCCGGAACGCGTGGGCAGCGCGGCGCCCTACTCCGCGCCCAACCAGGCCTTCCGCACCGCCGACGGCTGGGTCATGGTGGCCGCCTACATGCCCGAGCGCTGGCGCCGGTTGTGCGATGTGCTGGGGCGGCCCGAACTGGCCGATGACCCGCGCTTCGCCACCTCGCCGCTGCGCGTGGCCAATCGCGCGGCAATGGTGGAGGTGCTGACCAGTGTCCTCGTCACCCGCACGACCGACACATGGCTGGCGTTGCTCCAGGACGCCGACATCCTGTGCGCCCCCGTGGCGACCTACGAGGATGTCATGGCCCATCCGCAGGTGGCTGCCAACGGCATGGTGCAGTGCCTCCGGCACGACACGTTGGGCGAGATCCGCGTGCCGGGCTTTCCGATCAACAGCGCTCAGGAGAACGCATTGCCATCGCGGCCCGCACCGGCTTGCGGGCAGCATACGCAGGCCGTGCTGGGCGAGCTTGGCTACAGCCGCGACGAGATCGCCGCGCTGTGGTCACGGGGTGCCATTCACTGCGGCGATATCGAGGAGAAGCGACACGCGGTCGCGGCAGCATCGTGAGCGCTATCAACCCTGCGCCTCGAACTGCGCCAGCAACCACTGCCGGAACACCGCCATGCTCGGGCTTTCCTTGCGGTCGGCGGGCGTCAGCAGGTAGTAGGTGAAGTCGCCCATGTCCACGGTCTGGCGGAACGGCGCCACCAGCCGGCCGGCGTCGAGATCCGCCGCCACCAGGAAGCGCTGCGCGATGGCAAAGCCCTGCCCTTCGACCGCGGCCGCATAGGCCATGGCCGAGCTCTGGTAGGTCATGCCGCTGTGCGCATCGACCTGCCCCTCCGCGCGCGCGGCCTTGAGCCAGTGGGCCCAGTCGTCAGGCCGCGCGATCGAGTGCAGCAGGGTCTGGTGCTGCAGGTCAGCGGGCTTCTTCACCTTCGGCCCGCCTTCCAGCAGCCCCGGGCTGCATACCGGCACCAGGATGTTCGACACCAGCCGGTAGGTATTGACACCGCTCCACTTGCCGTCGCCCAGCCGGATCGCGCCGTCGATGTCTTCCTTGCGGAAGTCGACCGGGTCGAGCGACGCCGTCAGCAGCACCTCTATGCCGGGATTGGCCGCATGGAAGCTCGACAGCCGCGGGATCAGCCAGCGCATGGCAAAGGTGGTGTAGGCGCGCACCTTGAGCTGCTTGCGCCTGGCGCGCTTGCTCAATCGCCGCGTGGCCTCGCGCAGGTCGTCCATCGCCCTGGTCACGGCGCGGTAATAGTCCTCGCCCGTGCGGGTCAGCGAGATCTGCCGATGTCCGCGATGCAGCAACTGCACGCCCAGCCCCTCCTCCAGCGCGCGGATCTGGCGGCTAACGGCGCCGGGCGTGACGTGCAGCTCCTCGGCAGCCGTGGTGATGCTGAGGTGCCGCGCGGCCGCCTCGAAGGCACGCAACGCGTTCAATGGGGGCAATTTGTCCATGCCGGCGAGTCTGCCACACGGTTGAGGTTTGCTCAATCGAGGTGCCGCGCCTTTATTCACAACTGATAGTTGTCATTGAAACGCGATTACCCAGCCTAGTGTTGCCGTCGTCGTCGGCCTAAATTTGTCTCCGTGGCCCCGCCATCAGACATCGCAGCCAAACCGAGCACCCTGAAAGGAGATTCACCATGTCCGCCAACACCACCAACAGCACCAACACCAACGTCAACGCCGCCAGCAAGGTCTGGTTCATCACCGGCGCTTCGCGCGGCTTCGGCCTGGAGCTGACGCGAGCCGCCCTGGCACGCGGCGATCGCGTCGTCGCCACCGCGCGCCGCCCGGAGACAATCACCGCCGCACTGGGCGAGCACGACAACCTGCTGGGGGTGGCGCTCGACGTCACCAGCGAAGCCCAGGCCATCGCCGCCGCCGATGCGGCCGTGGCCCGCTTCGGGCGCATCGACGTGCTGGTCAACAACGCCGGCTACGGCCTGCTGGGCGCGGTCGAAGAGGCCTCCGCGCAGGAAGTCGAGCAGCAGTTCGCCACCAACGTGTTCGGCGTGCTGGCCGTGACGCGTGCGGTCCTGCCGCACATGCGCGGGCAGCGCAGCGGCCGCATCCTCAACATCTCGTCGATCGGTGGCTACGCGGCATATCCCGGCTGGGGCGTCTATGGCGCCACCAAGTTCGCGGTGGAGGGCCTGACCGAAGCACTCGATGCGGAGTTGTCGCCCCTGGGCATCCGCGCCACCGTGGTCGAGCCGGGCTTCTTCCGCACCGACTTCCTCGATGCCAGCTCGCTGGTGCGCGTGCGCACGGAGATCGCGGCGTATGCCGATACCGTCGGTGCCATGCGTGAGCACATGGCTTCTGCCAACCACCAGCAGCCCGGCGACCCGGCCAGGCTGGCGGCAGCGCTGCTGACCCTGGCCGACAGCAACACCCCGCCGGTGCGCCTGCCGCTGGGCTCGGATACGGTCCACCGCATCACCGAGAAGAACCGCCAGGTGGAAAGCGAGCTGGCCGCGTGGCAGGCGCTGGCGGTGTCGACCGACCACGACGACGTGCGCCGCTGATCTTGCTGCAACGCACCAGCGCACGCTTTGCTGCAGTGCGGGCAAGCCGTGCGACCCGGCAAAACGAGGCCGGCCGAGAGCCGGCCTCACCACTTGCGGGCCTTCCTGCGTCCGGCATTGCACGGTGTGGGGCATGCGCGTATGTCGCTTCCGGCGAATTTCGCCAATAATGCCCTGAGAGTCATTGCCGGACGAACCGAGAGCCACCATGCACGACAGTCCCGATGCCATCCGCACCGTCGCCTTGCTTGGGCACGCAGGGTGCGGCAAGACCTCGCTGGTCGAAACGCTGTTGCACAAGGCCGGTGCGCTGCACACGCCCGGCAGCGTCGAGCGCGGCTCCACGGTGTGCGACACCGACCCGCTCGAGCGCAAGTACAAACGCTCGCTCACCACCGCCGCCGCCCACCTGCACTACCGCGACACCCGCGTCTACCTGCTTGACACCCCCGGTTACCCCGACTTCTCCGGCCTGGCCATCAGTGCGCTGGCGGCGGTGGAAACCGCCGCCATCGTCATCAATGCCCAGACCGGCATCGAGATGACCACACGCCGCGCGATGGCGTGGGCGCAGGCGCGCCAGCTGTGCCGGATGATCATCGTCAACGGCATCGACGGCGACAAGGTCGACCTGCCCGCGCTGCTTGCGGATATCCAGGAGGCCTTTGGCAAGGAATGCCTGCCGATCAACCTGCCGGCCGGCAACGGCAGCCAGGTGGTGGACTGCTTCTTCAATCCGGCCGGCGAGTCGGATTTTTTATCTGTGCCCGCCGCCCACGATGCGCTGATCGACCAGGTGATCGAGATCGATCCCGAACTGATGGAGCTGTACCTGGAGCAGGGCGAGGCGATCACGCCGGAGCAGCTGCATGCGCCATTCGAACGCGCGCTGCGCGAGGGCCACCTGGTGCCGATCTGCTTTACCTCGGCCGCCACCGGCGCCGGCATCGCCGAGCTGCTCGATGTGTTCGTGCAACTGCTCCCCAACCCGACTGAAGGCAATCCGCCCTTGTTCTATCGCGAGACAGGCGAAGGTCGCGGCGACGGCAGCGAACACCGCAAGGCAGTGCGGGCCGAGCCCGTGCCTCACAAGCACGTGCTGGCCCATGTCTTCAAGGTGGTGATCGACCCCTATGTCGGCAAGCTGGCGGTGTTCCGCATCCACCAGGGCACGGTCACGCGCGACAGCCAGCTCTATATCGGCGACGGGCGCCAGCCGTTCAAGGTGGCGCACCTGCTGCGGCTGCAGGGCAAGGAGACCCAGGAGATCCTGCGGGCCGGCCCGGGCGATATCTGCGCGGTGGCCAAGGTGGACGAACTGGGCTTCGATGCCGTGCTGCACGACGCCACCGAGGACGGCAACATCCACCTGACGCCGCTGGAGTTCCCAACCCCCATCTACGGGCTGGCTATCGAACCGGCGCGGCGCGGCAACGAGCAGCGCCTGGCCGAGGTGCTGCACAAGCTCAGCGCGGAAGACCCGTGCCTGCGCGTCGAGCATCCGGTTGGCACCAATGAGACCGTGGTATTCGGCCTGGGCGAATTCCACCTGCGCTGCGCGCTGGAGCGGCTGACCGAGCAATACAAGCTGGAGGTGGTGACGCGCCCGCCCAAGATCGCCTATCGCGAGACCATCGGCGGCAAGGCCGAGGGCCATCACCGGCACAAGAAGCAGACCGGCGGCGCCGGGCAGTTCGGTGAAGTGATGCTGCGCGTGGAGCCGCTGTCGCGCGGCGAGGGCTTCGACTTTGTCGATGCGGTCAAGGGCGGCGCGATTCCCGGCCAGTTCATTCCTGCCGTGGAAAAAGGCATCCGCCAGGTGCTGGACAACGGCCCGCTGGCGGGCTTCCCGATGCAGGACGTGCGCGTGACCGTGTTCGACGGCAAGAGCCATCCGGTCGATTCCAAGGAAGTCGCGTTCGCGACCGCCGGGCGCAAGGCGTTTATCGACGCGGTGCTCAAGGCCAGGCCCAGCGTGCTGGAGCCGATCGTCGACATCGAGGTGACGGCGCCGGGCACCGCCATGGGCGACATCATCGGCGACCTCTCCACCAAGCGCGGCCAGGTCCATGGCACGCGCACCGCGGCCGGCAACGCAGTGATCGTGGCCGGCCAGGTGCCGCTGTCCGAGCTCAACGACTACCAGTCACGGCTGAACAGCATCACCGGCGGCCACGGCAGCTATACCATCCAGTTCAGCCACTACGACAACGTGCCGCCGGCGCAGCAGGACAAGATGGCATCGAAGCACAAGGCGCAGCAGGATACGGATTGAGGGGTTCGCGCCCGCGGCTGCATCTAGTACGTTTCCAGATGCAGCCGCCCTTCCCGCTTCAATCCCTCAGCCAGCGCCTCCCACTGCAACCCAGCCTGCTGCGCTACGTCCTGCAGCGCCAGCACCACGCCCTCTTCCATGCTCTTGAGCCCGCACACATAGAAGTACGTGTCAGGGCTGGCCAGCAAGGCCGCCAGGTCAGCGGCGCGCTCGCGCATCAGGTCCTGCACGTAGCGTTTCGGCTGCCCCGCCGTGCGTGAGAACGCCAGGTTGATGTCGATGAAATCCTTGGGCAAGTTCTGCAACGGGCCGAAGTAAGGCAGCTCTTCACGCGTGCGCGCGCCGAAGAACAGCATCAGCTTGCCGCCGTCGAACTTGCCGGCCTTGCGCTGGCGGCGGCGCCATTCCGTCATCGCGCGCATCGGTGCGCTGCCGGTGCCGGTGCAGATCATCACGATGTTCGAGCGCGGGTGGTTGGCCAGCAGGAAGCTGGCGCCGAACGGGCCGATCACTTCGACCTTGTCGCCGACCTTCAGGTCGCACATATAGTTGGACGCCACGCCGCGCACCGGCTTGCCGTCGTGGTCCTGCAGCACGCGCTTGATCGTCAGCGACAGGTTGTTGTAGCCCGGGCGCTCGCCGTTGCGCGCGCTGGCGACGGAATACTGGCGCGCATGGTGCGAGCGGCCGCTGGCGTCGGTGCCCGGCGGGACGATGCCGATGGACTGGCCTTCCAGCACCGGGAACGGCGTGGTGCCGAAGTCGAGCACGATGTGGTGGGTGTCGTACTCGCGACCGACTTCGGTCACGCGCACATTGCCGGTCACCGTTGCGGTGATGGTCTTGTGCGCGGACTTTGCGCCGTACAGGTTGGTGTAGGCATGCGCGGCGGACCACGGCGGCACGGTGGCGCCATAGCGGGTGCTGTTGAACACCTCTTCACCGGTGCCGGCCAGCGGCGATGCAGCGGTGGCAGGCTCGGCCGCGACGGTCTCGGCACCCGGGGCCAGGTCGGCCAGTTGCTCGGGCGACAGTTCTTCCGGCAGCGCATCCCAGCCCAGTTGCTCCTCGATGCTGTAGGCGCGCAGCCTGGGCATGGCGCGCCAGTTGTCGATCGAGCCCGTCGGGCACGGTGAAATGCAGGCCATGCACAGGTTGCACTTGTCGGCATCGACCACGTAGTTGCGTGAGTCGTGCGTGATCGCTCCCACCGGGCAGGTGGCTTCGCAGGTATTGCAGCGGATGCAGATCTCGGGATCGATCAGGTGCTGCTTGATGACTTGAATTTCTGCCATGTCCATGGCGGTCTCCACAGAATCAGGGGCGTTCGGGGTGAGGGTCGTTGTTGCAGCGGCGGTTCATGGACGCGCCAGCCCTCTCCCCCGGCCCCTCTCCCGCAAGCGGGAGAGGGGAGCAAACAGGGAGCAATGGGTAAGACCGTGGCTCAGTTGAAGCGCACGTACTCGAAGTCCACCGGCTGGCGGTTGATGCCCATTACCGGCGGCGCGATCCAGTTGGCGAACTTGCCGGGCTCGACCACGCGGCCCATCAGGCTGGCGACAAAGGCACGGTCGCCTTCGCTGGGCAGCCACTGGTCGCGGAAGTCGCGCCATTCGGCGTCGGAGATCACGCGGCCGTCCGGCGAAACCTTGACGCCGGCCAGCGCGCCGATATTGCGGTGGAAGGCCTTGTGCGGCACCTTCAGGCGGAACGGGATGCCAGCCTTGTCGATGACCTTGTTCCAGCGCTCCACGCCGCCCATGCTGTCCTTGATGTAGTCGTCGCGCAGCACTTCATTGAGCGCGTTGAGCATTGGCACTTCCTTCTCGGTCAGCTGGCCGTTCTGCGCCTGCAGGATGCGGTAGGTCTGGCCCTTGAGCACGTGGTCGTCCATGCGCTTGCCTTCTTCGTAGCGGCCCTTCAGGCCGGTGCTGTAGAAGGTGGCGGCATTGCTGGACTCATCGGCGCCGAACAGGTCGATGGTGACGCTGTAGTGGAAGTTCAGGTAGCGCTGCAGCGTCGGCAGGTCGATCACGCCGGCTGCACGGAGCTTCGCGGGATCGTCGGTCTTGAGCTCGTTCATCACCTGGCAGGTGCGCTGGATCACGCGCGACACGCCCGATTCGCCCACGAACATGTGGTGCGCTTCCTCGGTCAGCATGAACTTCGTCGTGCGCGCCAGCGGGTCGAAGGCGGACTCGGCCAGCGCACACAGCTGGAACTTGCCGTCGCGGTCGGTGAAGTAGGTGAACATGAAGAACGACAGCCAGTCCGGGGTCTGCTCGTTGAAAGCCTGCAGGATGCGGGGGTTGTCCTGCTGGCCGCTGCGGCGCTCCAGCAGCGCTTCACCTTCCTCGCGCCCGTCCCGGCCGAAGTACTTGTGCAGCAGGTAGACCATGGCCCACAGGTGGCGGCCCTCTTCCACGTTCACCTGGAACAGGTTGCGCAGGTCGTACATGCTGGGCGCGGTCAGGCCCAGGTGGCGCTGCTGCTCAACCGACGCCGGTTCGGTATCGCCCTGGGTCACGATGATGCGGCGCAGGTTGGCGCGGTATTCGCCCGGCACGTCTTGCCACGCATCCTCGCCCTTGTGGTCGCCGAAATGGATCTTGCGGTTGGCCTCGGCCGGGTTCAGGAAGATGCCCCAGCGGTAGTCCGGCATCTTGACGTGGCCGAAGTGGGCCCAGCCCTGCGGATCGACGCTGATCGCGGTGCGCAGGTAGATGTCATGCTGGTGCGAGCCTTCCGGGCCCATGTCGTTCCACCAGCTCAGGTAGTTGGGCTGCCATTGCTCGAGCGCGCGCTGCAGGGTGCGGTCTTCGCTCAGGTTGACGTTGTTGGGGATCTTGTCGCTGTAGTTGATGCCGGACATGGTGGTCTCCTTCGGGGGACGATTCGGTTGTCGTGTGAGGCTGGATCAGACGCGGTTCCAGTCGAAGGCGGCCTTGTCGCCCTTGCCGTAGACCTTGAGCGCACCCTTGTCGCCCACCGCGTTGGGGCGCTGGAAGATCCAGTTCTGCCACGCGGTCAGGCGGCCGAAGATGCGGGTAAACATGTTCTCCTGGCCGTTGAAGCGCAGGTTGGCTTCCATGCCGGTCAGCGCATCGGGCGACATCGCCACGCGCTCTTCCAGCGCGATGCGCACTTCGTCGGTCCAGTCGATGTCGTCGGGGTTGGCGGTGACCAGGCCCAGCGCATAGGCGGCATCGGCATCCAGCGGCTGCCCGGCCTTGGCGCGCACTGCGTCCAGCGCGGGCTGTTCGTCGTAGAAGCGGCGGCCCAGGCGGCTCTGGCCGGTGGCCATCGGGTAGAGGCCGAAATTGACTTCCGCCACCGTGATCTTCGGTGCGCGGTCCTCGTCGTCCGGCAGCGCCAGGTGGTAGCTGCGGTCGCAGGCCAGTGCCAGTTCCAGGAAGGTGCCGGCAAAGCACGATTGCGGCTCGATCAGCGCGAACAGGCTGCGCGACGACACGTCCAGGCGGCTCAGCGTGCGGCGCAGCAGGCCGATGGTCTCGCGCACCAGCCAGTGGTCCTTGTGCGCCAGCAGCGTGGCGTCGCTGGCCAGCACCGCGGCGGCGTCGCCGGTGGTCTTGATCAGCCAGGTGCCGATGTCCAGTTCATTGGTGCGCATCGACAGGATCGCGTCTTCCAGTTCGCGCGCCAGTTGCAGCGGGTACCAGGCGGCGCCGGCTTCCACGATTTCATCGATGTTCTGCGGCTGCGTGCCCGTCGGCGCCTTGACCGTGAACGTAGCGGTGCGGCCGGCGCGGTCGATCTCGATCGTCACATGCGTGTAGCGCAGCGCATCGGCTTCGATGGTGCGCTCGATCGGCTCGAGTGCCACGCCGCGCGCATCGGCCGGGCGGTCGCTCTGCGCGGCCAGCGCCAGCGCGCGCTCCTGCACTTTCTGCGCGAACACGGCGGGCTTGGCGATATCGTCGACCAGGCGCCAGTCCTTGGCGCGCTGGCCGCGCACGCCTTCGGTGGTGGTGCAGAAGATGTCGGCCAGGTCATGGCGCACGTGGCGCTTGTCGGTCACGCGGGTCAGGCCGCCCGTGCCGGGCAGCACGCCCAGCAGCGGCACTTCCGGCAGGCTCACGGCCGACGAGCGGTCGTCCACCAGCACGATCTCGTCACAGGCCAGTGCCAGCTCATAGCCGCCGCCGGCGCAGGCGCCATTGACCGCGGCCAGGAACTTCAGGCCACTGTGCGCCGAGGAATCCTCGATGCCATTGCGGGTCTCGTTGGTGAACTTGCAGAAGTTGACCTTCCAAGCATGGCTGCTGACGCCCAGCATGAAGATATTGGCGCCGGAGCAGAACACCTTGTCCTTGCCGCTGGTGACGACCACGGTGCGCACTTCCGGGTGCTCGAAGCGGACGCGGTTGAGCGCGTCGTTCAGTTCGATGTCGACGCCGAGGTCGTAGCTGTTGAGCTTGAGCTTGTAGCCGGGGCGCAGGCCGGCGTTCTCGTCGATGTCCACCGCCAGCGTGGCGACGGGGCCGTCGAACGTCAGCTTCAGGTGCTTGTATTGGGCGGGGGCGGTCTGGTAGTCGACGCGGGGGGCGGTGGTCACGGCGGTGTCTCCTCTGCGAAACTGCACTATCGTGCATGAACAGGAATCTGTTGAGACGAACTATAGTTCATCACTCAGATTTTATGCAAGCACTATTGTGCAGACTTCTCAAGAGGCGCCGGTCACTGCCCCCCCCCGATGCCGGGATATTGCGCCCCAGCCGTCACAACGGCATGCGCAAGGCCTGGCGTACCAGTTCGCGCAGGGCGGCAAATGTGGGTTCCAGCGGCTGCGCGCTGGTGTCCAGCGAGAACTCCGCCTTGGAATAGAAGGCCGCGCGCCCGGCCAGGATATGGCGCAGGTCCTCCATGGCCTCCTTGCTGGCCGCCATCGGGCGGAAGTCGCCCTGCTCGCGCACCCGCTCCATATGGTCTTCCGGCTCCGCCTGCAGCCAGACCGTGGTGCAGTGGGCCAGCAGCAGGTTGAAGGTGGCCGGATCAGAGACCAGGCCGCCGGGCGTGGCGATCACGGCTTCGGGATAGATCTGGATGGCCTCTTCCAGCGCGCGCCGCTCGTAGCGGCGATAGGCGTTCATGCCATACAGGCCCTGGATCTCCGAGATGCTGCAACCGGCAAACTTCTCGATCTCGCGGCTCAGCTCGATAAAGGGGAAGTCCAGGTCTTCGGCCAGCATCCCGCCCAGCGTGGTCTTGCCGGCACCGCGCAGCCCGATCAGCGCCACGCGCGGGCTGCGCGCGGCCTGGCCGGCATTCTCGCCGCCCGTGCCGAGCATCTCGCCCACGGCAATGCGCACGCGCCGCAGCGTGGCTTCGTCTCGGTGCTCCAGCAGTTCGCGCAACAGGATCCATTCAGGCGACGACGTGGTGACGTCGCCCAGCAGCCCGGCCAGCGAGCACTGCAGCGCATCGGCAATGTGCTGCAGCACCAGGATGGAAGCGTTGCCGCTGCCGTATTCCAGGTTGGCCAGGTGCCGCTCTGACACGCCCGCGGCCTGCGCGGCGGCCTTTCGGGTCAGGCCGCGGCAGGCGCGCAACTCGCGCACACGCTCGCCCAGGGCGACCAGGAACGGGTTCTTCTCAGTGCCGTTGGCAGCGCTTGCATCTGAATCATGATGCAGGTCGGCTTCCGGGGTTAACCCAGACTCATGCAATATAGTGCTTGACATGATTTCGGCGCGGCTCTATTTTTCATACATGCACAATAATGCATGAAACCAGTGATAGCAACTGGCGAATCAGACGGAGCCCCTCACCATGTCCCCCACAGAATTCCGCAGCCAGATCGCGCAGCTCACCGCGCAACTGGCAGGCCGCCCGCTGGATACCGCACTCGATGCCTGGCTCAACGCCGAGCACGGCGCCGCCAGCACCACCTACCAGCAACTGAAGGAAGCATGCCAGGCCGGCGTGGCCGAAGGCTGGCTGTGCGACCGCGAAGGCGGCGGCATCCGCTACGGCCGCATCTTCAAGCCGGCTCACGACCTGCACGGCTTTTCCGTCGACGTGGTCGACATGCAGGACATTGCCGGCCCGCACCATACCCATCCCAACGGCGAGATCGACCTGATCATGCCGCTCGAGGGCGAAGCACAGTTCGACGGCCGCCCCGCCGGCTGGCTGGTGTGCCCGCCGGGCAGCGCCCACCGCCCCACCGTCAGCAACGGCTGCGCGCTGGTGCTCTACCTGCTGCCGGAAGGCCGCATCGACTTCACGCGCTGAGATCCCCCATGACTGAATTGCTATCCAACTACCTCGGCGGCAAGTGGCAGGCCGGCAGCGATGCCGGCACGCCCTTGTTCGATCCGGTGCTGGGCGACGAACTGGTGCGCGTGGATGCCACCGGCCTGGACCTCGCTGCCGGCTTTGCCTTTGCCCGCGAACAGGGCGGCGCTGCCCTGCGCGCGCTGACCTATCGCCAGCGCGCCGCGTTGCTGGCTGACATCGTCAAGGTGCTGCAGGCCAATCGCGATGCCTATTACGACATCGCCACGGCCAACAGCGGCACCGTCAAGAACGACTCCGCGGTCGACATCGATGGCGGCATCTTCACGCTGGGCACTTACGCAAAGCTGGGCGATACGCTCGGCGACCGGCATTACCTGCTGGATGGCGAGGCCGCGCGACTGGGCAAGGACCCGTTGTTCCAGTCCCGGCACGTGCTGGTGCCCACGCGCGGTGTGGCGCTGTTTATCAATGCCTTCAACTTCCCGAGCTGGGGACTGTGGGAGAAGGCGGCGCCGGCATTGCTGGCCGGCGTGCCGGTGATCGTCAAACCCGCTACCGCCACCGCCTGGCTGACCCAGCGCATGGTGCGCGACGTGGTCGAGGCCGGAGTGCTGCCGGCCGGCGCGTTGTCGGTGGTGTGCGGCAGCTCGACCGGGCTGCTGGACCAGTTGCAGCCATTCGACGTGGTGTCGTTCACCGGTTCGGCCGATACGGCCGCGGTGATCCGCTCGCACGCGGCGATCGCGCAGCGCTCGGTGCGTGTGAATATCGAGGCGGACAGCATCAATTCCGCGGTGCTGTTGCCGCAGGACGGCCCCGATACCGCCGCCTTCGACCTGCTAGTGAAGGAAGTGGTGCGCGAGATGACGGTCAAGTCAGGCCAGAAATGCACCGCGATCCGGCGCGTGTTCGTGCCCGAGGCGCTGTTCGGACAAGCTGCCGAGGCCATCGGTGCGCGCCTGTCGAAAGTCACCGTGGGCAACCCGCGGAACGACTCCGTGCGCATGGGCGCGCTGGTCAGCCGCGCACAGTTCAACGCCGTACAGGAAGGCCTGGCAAACCTGCGCAAGCATGCACAGGTGCTGCACGACGGCACGCAGCATCCGCTGGTCGATGCCGATCCCGCCGTGGCCTACTGCATCGGCCCGACCTTGCTCGGCGTCAACGATGCGGACGCCGCCGCCGCGGTGCATGACACCGAAGTCTTCGGCCCCGTAGCCACCCTGCTGCCCTACCGCGATACCGCCCACGCGCTCGCGCTGGTGCGCCGCGGCCAGGGGTCGCTGGTGACATCGCTCTATGGCAACGACGCTGCCGCGCTGGGCGCCGCCGCGGTGGAGTTGGCCGACAGCCACGGCCGCGTGCATGTGATCTCGCCCGATGTCGCGCAACTCCACACCGGCCATGGCAACGTGATGCCGCAATCGCTGCACGGCGGCCCCGGCCGCGCCGGCGGCGGCGAGGAACTGGGCGGCCTGCGCGCGCTGAATTTCTACCACCGTCGCAGCGCCATCCAGGCCAGCACCGCGGTGCTCGACACCCTCGCCTGACAGTCAGCCATCCGGCTTTACCGCGCCGCCACGTCCGCATGGCGGCGCGCAGCACACCGTACACCAGAAACGGGGAGACACGCATGACCGCCATCACCGCAGACGTCCCGGTCCAGCCGCCGGGCACGTCCTTCAACTTTGCCGCGCACCTGCTCGGCTGCAACGCGGGGCGCACCGGCAAGACCGCCTATATCGACGACGACGGCCAGCTTAGCTATGGCGAACTGGCGCAGCAGGCGCGGCGCCTGGCCGCCGCGCTGCTCGATGCCGGCATCCGCCGCGAGGAGCGCGTGCTGCTGCTGATGCACGACTGCACCGACTGGCCGGTGTGCTTCCTGGGCGCGATGTATGCCGGCATCGTGCCGGTTGCCGTCAATACGCTGCTGACCGCCGAGGACTACGTCTACATGCTGCAGCACAGCCGCGCGCAGGCGGTACTGGTCTCGGCCGCGCTGCTGCCGCTGCTGCAGGAAGCGCTGGCGCGGCCCGGGCATGAAGTCGGCAAGGTGTTCGTGTCGCGGGCGCGCGGGCCGCTGCCGGACGGCATGGTGGCGCTCGATACCGTGCTCGCCACGCAAACGCCGTTGTCCGCGCCTGCCGCGACCAGCCCCGACGATCCCGGCTTCTGGCTCTATTCGTCCGGCTCGACGGGGCAGCCCAAGGGCGTGGTGCACAGCCACGGCAATCCCTACTGGACGGCCGGCCTGTATGCGGGCCCCGTGCTTGGCCTGCAGGAGCAGGACACCTGCTTCTCCGCGGCCAAGCTCTATTTCGCCTACGGGCTCGGCAACGGCCTCAGCTTCCCGCTCAGCGTGGGCGCGACGGTAGTGCTGATGGCCGAGCGGCCCACGCCCGAAGCCACCTTCCGCCGCTGGCGCGAGCAGAAGCCGACCGTATTCTTCGGCGCGCCCACGGGCTATGCCGGCATGCTCGCATCGCCGGCGCTGCCCGCGCGCGACGAGGTGGCGCTGCGTCTGTGCTCGTCCGCCGGCGAGGCGCTGCCCGCCGATATCGGCCAGCGCTTCACCGCGCATTTCGGCTGCGAGATCATCGACGGCATCGGCTCCACCGAGATGCTGCATATCTTCCTGTCCAACCGGCCCGGCCAGGTGCGCTACGGCACCACTGGCTGGCCGGTGCCGGGCTACACAATCGAGCTGCGCGACGAGGAAGGCCGCCCGGTGCCCGACGGCGAGATCGGCGACCTCTATATCCAGGGCCCCAGCGCCGCGATGATGTACTGGGCCAACCGCGAGAAGTCGCGCGAGACCTTCCGCGGCGGCTGGACCAAGAGCGGCGACAAATACGTGCGCAACCCGGATGGCAGCTACAGCTACGCCGGGCGCAGCGACGACATGCTCAAGGTCAGCGGCATCTACGTATCGCCGTTCGAGGTCGAGGCCACGCTGGTGCAGCACCCGGCCGTGCTGGAAGCCGCGGTGATCGGCGTGCCGGACCATGAAGGGCTGGTCAAGACCAAGGCCTTCGTTGTGCTGAAGGCGGGCGCGCAGCTTGACGATGGCGAGCTGAAGGCCTTCGTCAAGGAGCGGCTGGCCGCCTACAAGTACCCGCGCGCGATCGAGTTTGTCGAGGCACTGCCCAAGACCGCCACGGGCAAGATCCAGCGTTTCGTATTGCGCGAGCGCGAACTGAAGGCCGCCGAAGTGCGCGCCGCCACGGTGGCATGACCGGCAACACCGGCTGCCCCGCCATACCACCATACCGGAGACAAACCATGCGTCAGATCGATGTCCACAAGCTGGCCGACGAGGCCCGCTTCAACCGCTTCCATGCGCTTATCCTGTTCTGGTGCGCGATCATCATTATCTTCGACGGCTATGACCTGGCCGTCGCCGGTATCGCGCTGCCATCGATCATGAAGCAGATGGGCGTGACCGCCACCAGCGCCGGCTTCATGGTCAGTTCGGCGCTGTTCGGCATGATGTTCGGCGCGATCTTCCTTGGCACCGTGGCCGACCGCATCGGCCGCAGGCGCGCCATCGCCATCTGTATTGCGCTGTTCAGCGTCTTCACCGCGGCGGCTGGCTTTACCAGCGACCCGGTAACGTTCAGCATCACGCGCTTTCTCGCAGGCCTGGGCATCGGCGGCGTGATGCCAAACGTGGTGGCGCAGATGACCGAGTACTCGCCACGCAAGCTGCGCGGCACACTGGTGACGCTGATGTTCAGCGGCTATTCGGTCGGCGGCATGCTGGCCGCGCTGCTGGGCAAGGGACTGATCGAAAGCTATGGCTGGCAGTCGGTTTTCCTCGCCGCCGGCCTGCCGGTGCTGCTGGTCCCGCTGGTGCTGCGCTCGCTGCCGGAGTCGATGCCCTACCTGCTCCGCACCGGCCAGACCGATGCTCTGCAATCCGTGGTATCGCGCCTCGTGCCGTCGCATCGCGCGCAAGCCGGCGACGTCTTTACGCTGGCTGCGGACGACAAGGCCGGCAGCGCGCCGATCCGCCGCCTGTTCCAGGACGGCCGCGGCTTCAGCACGGTGATGTTCTGGGTGGCGTTCTTTATGTGCCTGTTCATGGTGTACGCGCTCAGTTCGTGGCTGACCAAGCTGATGGCCGGCGCAGGCTACAGCCTGGGCTCGGCGCTGACTTTCGTGCTGGTGCTGAACTTCGGCGCCATGCTCGGCGCGATCGGTGGCGGCTGGCTGGCCGACCGGCTGCCGATCAAGTACGTGCTGATCGGTATGTACTCGCTGGCCGCGGTGTCGATCACGCTGCTGGGCTACCCGATGCCCAGCGCAGCGCTGTTCGTCGTGGTGGGCCTGGCAGGTGCTTCCACCATCGGCACGCAGATCGTCACCTATGCCTATGCGGGCCAGTTCTATCCGATGGCGGTGCGCGGCACCGGTATCGGCTGGGCCTCGGGCGTGGGGCGCAGCGGCGCGATCCTGGCGCCGATCGTGATTGGCGTGCTGGTGGGGATGTCGCTACCGTTGCAGCAGAACTTCCTGGCGATTGCGATCCCGGCGGTGATTGCGGTGGGGGCGGTGTCGATGATCAACCACCGGCGCTCGGCGTCGGCGCAGGCGGAAGTCGCCGCGACGCCGGTGCGGGCGGCCGTGAAAGAAGCCTGAGGGAAATTGCTTGCCGCTTGTCAGCTCCCTCTCCCGCTTGGGGAGAGGGAAGCAAACCGACAGCGATCTGAGCCGCAGTGCTTACTTGCTGCCCTTGACGGTGGTGTACGCCGTAATCAAGTTCCGATAATCCGGAATATGGTTCGAGAACAGCGTGCCCAGACCCTCGATGTCGTTGCGCCAGTCGCGATGCAGTTCGCAAGCCACGCCGAACCACGTCATCAGCTGCGCGCCAGCGTCAGACATCCGTTGCCAGGCCGAATCGCGCGTGATTTCGTTGAAGGTGCCCGAGGCATCGGTCACGACAAAGACTTCGAAACCCTCTTCGATCGCCGACAACGCAGGGAAAGCCACGCACACCTCGGTGACCACGCCGGCGATCAGCAGCTGCTTCTTGCCGGTGGCACGCACCGCGGCAACGAAGTCCTCGTTATCCCAGGCGTTGATCTGGCCCGGGCGCGGAATGAACGGTGCGTCAGGGAACATGGCCTTGAGCTCAGGCACCATCGGTCCGTTGGGGCCATCCTCGAAGCTGGTGGTCAGGACGGTCGGCAGCTTGAAGTACTTGGCCAGGTCAGCCAGTGCCAGCACGTTGTTCTTGAACTTGTCGGGCTCGATATCCCGTACCAGCGACAGCAGGCCGGCCTGGTGATCGACCATCAGGACGGCGGCCTGGCTCTTGTCCAGGCGCTTGTAGGGCTTGCTCATGGTGTGCTCCTGTCAACAAATGAAGGGTATGCCGTGCGTTGCCGGCAAGGCATCAGCGCTTGGAGTCCAGGACCTCGTGGTTCTTCTCCACGTCCTGGGCCTTGAGATAGCTTTCGATCAGCAGGCGGTACGCCGGGAAGATCTGCGTGTAGACCTCGGCCCATTGCTGCGCGTCGGGGCGGTTCCAGCTCTGCTGCAGTTCAGAGGCCACGGCGGCGGTATCCATCGGCACCACGCCGGCCTGGACAATGCGCGCCAGGGTGATCTCCTGCGCCATCTTGGAATAGGTGCCCGAGGCATCCACCACCGCGAACACCTTGTAGCCGTCGGCCACCGCGCTGATCGACGGGAATGCCATGCACACGCTGGTGATGGTGCCGGCGATGATCAGGGTCTTCTTGCCGGTCTCACGCACCGCGGCAACAAAGTCGGGGTTGTCCCAGGCGTTGATCTCGCCCTTGCGCGCGACGTATTTGGCATGGGGGGCGTTTTCGTGGATTTCGGGGATCAGCGGGCCGTTCGGGCCTTGCGGCACGGATGCCGTGGTGATCACCGGCAGCTTGCACAGCGTCGCCATCTTGGCCAGCGCTGCCGCACGGGCGCGCAGCTCAGGCATCGGCATGTCGCCAACGGTCTGGAACAGGCCGCTCTGGTGGTCGATCAGCAGCATGGCCGTATCGGCGGGATCCAGTACCGGACGCTTGCCGTTGAAATTCGCGGGTGTGGTCATTTGGCTTTCTCCTATGCGGTTGGCGAAACCGGCGACTCGGCAATCCCAAGCCGACCGTGTGGGCAAAGCATAGGTCTTGGCAGATCACGCCGGTAGGATGGAAAATCTGCCCTCAGCGTCCTACTGACAGGACGACAGGAGCCGCCCGCTTGCATCCCGACCTGAATGACCTGTATTACTTCGCGCAGGTAGTCGACCACCAGGGCTTTGCGCCCGCCGGTCGCGTGCTCGGCATACCCAAGTCCAAGCTGAGCCGGCGCGTGGCCATGCTGGAGGAACGCCTGGGCGTGCGCCTGATCCAGCGCTCGACGCGGCGCTTCTCTGTGACAGAACTGGGGCAGACGTACTACGCCCACTGCAAGGCCATGCTGGTGGAGGCCGAAGCGGCCGAGAGCGCAATCGAGCAAACCCGCGCCGAACCCAGCGGCCTGGTGCGCATGAGCTGCCCCGTGGCGCTGCTGCATGCGCGCGTGGGCGACATGATTGCGGATTTCATGGCGGCGAACCCCAAGGTCATCGTGCACCTGGAAGCCACCAACCGGCGCGTGGACGTGGTGGCGGAGGGGATCGACCTGGCCATCCGCGTGCGCGTGCCGCCATTGGAAGACAGCGACCTGGTGATGCGCGTGCTGGCCGAGCGCGCCTGGTGCTTCGTGGCCAGCCCGGCGCTGCTGGCCGGCCATGGGCCGCTGCTGGCGCCCGCGGACCTCAATGCGCTGCCAACGCTGGACCTGGGCCCGCCGCGCCCCTCGCACACCTGGTCGCTGTACGGCCCCGATGGCGCCAGCGCCGACCTGCACCACAAGCCCCGGCTGGTCACCGACGACATGATCATGCTGCGCACCGCGGCCGTGGCCGGTGCCGGCATCGTGCAGCTGCCGGTCATGATGGTGACCGACGAGCTGCGCGATGGCCGGCTGGTGAAGGTGCTGCCGGACTGGTCGGTCGGGGGCGGCGTGATCCACGCCGTGTTCCCGTCACGGCGCGGGCTGCTACCTTCGGTGCGTGAACTGATCGACTTCCTGTCGCAGCGCTTCGCGCAGATCAGCGAACGCTGAGCACCGCAAGGCGGCCGCACCAGGGGCACTGCCCGTCACGCGAGCAGGTTTGGCCCGGAAGTGGTATCATTCGGCATTCTATGCACGGATCGGCAACGCCCGACATCCGTGCGCCAGCCGCAAGACAATCTCACAAAAGCATTCAGCGGCGGCATATCGGGCGTACACCCGATGCGTCTTTGGGCCGAACGGCCCACCACCATTATCCGACCGGCGGCATGTCCGCTCCGCAACGATCGCCCCTGTACCCGGCGCATCGGCTTGCGCAGGCATGGTCCACTTCACGCCAGATTCAACGCCCGTGCTGCCGCGCGGGCCCGACGCTGGCACACAGCAACGGCGAACGGCCGCCACCGCGCGACGCTCAGCATCGGCAACCCGATGCACCGCGCCACCTGCGGCCGCGCCCATGAACAGGCATCACATTGAATCGAATCAACCCTACCCCTTACACCGTTTCCGTCTATCCCATCCAGCAGGAACCCGGCCTCTGGTTCGCGACCTACATGATTGCGGAATACCGCAATGGCGCCGAACGCATCGTGGCCAACGTGGCAATGCGCCACGACACGCACCGCTCTGAGGCCCGCGCCAGGCAATCCGCGCGCCGTGCCGGCGAACGCGCCGCAGCGCGCCTGCGCCAGCAGTAAGCCAGGCATCGTAAGCCCCATCCCATCGGCCAGTTGGTGTCCAGTTGGCCGTCACAACAGCTCGCGCACAAGCGGCGCGGCTACAGCAAGGAGCCTCCTTGGCAAAAGAAGAACTGGTCGAATTTGGCGGCAAGGTGTCGGAAGTCCTGCCCGACAACCGTTTCCGCGTGATCCTGGAAAACGGCTTCGAAGTCTGGGCGTACTCGTCCGGGCGGCTGAAGAAGAACCGCATCCGCGTGCTGGCGGGCGACCGCGTCACGCTGGAGATGTCGCCCTACGACCTCACCAAGGGACGCATCAACTACCGGCACAAGTCATAGGCCAGCGTCCCCTCGCCATGGCATGCGCCGCGCCGGCGCGTGCCGTCCCGCTAACGATTCATCCCTCAATCAAGGAGAACCGATCATGTCCGTCATCGAAGAATGGGAAGCCGTGCACCTGACGCCCGAAGGCTGGCAGGCAGGCAGTTACCGGCATGCACCGTGGCAGGCGGTTGAAGTCGCACCGCCCGCGTCGGGCGTGCTGACCGTCAGGCGCCACGTGACGGCCACCTATTGCGGGCCGTCGCGCGCGGTGGAAGACCGTACTCCCGAGATCGCCGACATGGCGCTGATCGAGGCGCTGCTGGAGCGCCACGGCGACCCGGTATTCCAGATCTGACCTGATCTGGCTTGACGATTGCGTGCGGCCTCAGCCAAGCACGCGCACATGCGGCCGGGCCGTCCTGAGCCCCGCGCCGACCGGCCTCAGCTCGCCGTCCCATGGCGAGGCGGCGAGGTCCAGCACCGCATCGCCCTCGCGCGCCTTGTCGTGCAGCTGGTCGCGCACCACCTGGCCGATGGCCAGGCGGCACAGCGCCTCGCCGCTGACGGCAAGCTGACCCTGCAGGGCCCCTGGCTCGGCCAGCACGCCAAACGACCGCCGCCCCACACCCACGAAGCTGGTGAACAGCACCCCGGTGGGACGCTCCGCATCGATAAAGCAGACTGCTACGTGATAGGTGATGCCTTTGCCCTCACCGGGCAACGTGCACAGAAAACCAGATGATCCCGAACGCATGTCCATGAACGGACTCCTTGCAGTCTGACGGATAGCGCCGCGCCTGTTTCCCCGCTCCGCAACTTGGCCTGTGACCAGGCCGCGCTGCGGAACCGGATACCTAGATCGACGTCACGGATTCGCCGGCGACCAGGCCATTGATGATGTCTTCGCCGAACTGCAGCGCACCGCGGCGCGCCGAGCCGATGTTCTCCCAGCGCGACTCGCTCATGGGGAACACGCGCGCATGGTCGCTGCCAGGGCGATAGCCCTCGCGGCAAATCACGATCGACGCGAGGAAGCTGTTGTCGGGCTTGGTGCGCGGCCAGGCCTGCTCAGGCCGATGGCGATAAACCAGGGGATACAGATCGAAACCCTTGTAGCTGGCAAAGGGCGTACTGCCGGGAACAGTGTTGCCGGGACTGCGGCTGGGACTGCTGTCGCTCACGACATCTCCATGCGGCATCGTGCCGCGCTGATGGGAAGGATTGCTGAACTCATGCTGGATCACGCGCACGGCATGGGCCATGGCCCTGCGCGGGCGTCAGCGGCGCAGCAAGCACCACGGCGCCAGGGCCCGTCGTCGGACCTTCAGGACGCCATCGGCGCGCCGGCCGTTGTTACCGATACCCCCGGCACCACGCCATTGATGATGGCCTCGGCATAGCGCAACGCACCGCGTCGCGCGCCGCCGACGTTATCCCACGGTGCGGCGTCCAGGCGGAACGTGCGCGCCTGCATGCCTTCGGGCGACTCGCCTTCCAGGCAGATCACCACGGCTGCATCAAAGGAACGGTCGGGCCGCGGCTCGGGCCATATGCGCTCGGCGGCGTGCTTGTACACGAGGGGATAGAGATCGTATCCCTTGTAAGTTGCAGCCGGATAGATATCCATGGCAGCCTCCGCCGTTTGGTGATCCTGCCCCCACTCTACGCTTGTTGCCGCGCCAGCAGTGGCTTTATTTCTGTTTTGTCAAACTTTTCCTCTCGCGACACTCCGGCCGGAAGGCCAATAGTAACAACGGTTTGCGAACCTCCAAGGCCTGGTTTCATGGCTGGACCTTTGCGGCCAGGGGCCAACTAGGGGCCGGCACAAGGAGATCGCAGGGTCCAACGCATTGCGTTACGCCTGGGGGATTGGCGCCCGCCGCGGCCAGGCGGGCATCTCGCCCTGCCCATCCCATCCCAACTCAGCCCCTCGGCATGCAGTAGCAGACCGCGGGTGGTGTCCTCGCTGCCCCATGAAGACCTGCTGGCGTACGAGTGCTTCCTCGCCGATCCGCAACCGGCCGCGCGCAGGGTGCTGACCGGGAACATAAAGCTCGCGCGCAACCATCCGGTGCCCGTATGCCGGCCCGCTGTCGCCCGGCAGCGTGCGCCAGGCCATGGTCCCTGAATGCCTGCTTTGCCTGGCTCATAGGAACCGGCCACCTTGCTGGCAACCCACTCTCCGCCTGCGCATCACGCTACCTGAGCCATGAAGTCTCCGGCGGCGCGGGCTATCAAGATAGCATCCGCGCGGGGCGAGACCGGCAATGAAGTCATGGCATGTAGCGATAGCCGCCATTCCGCGGCAAATATTGATACGCGATCTTCTTAGTTTGCAGCGCCTGCTACGCGGCTTACGATCCTGGCTTCCCTGCATTCCGAACGCCGGAATCGCGGGTAGCCGTCACGCGCTGACCAGCCCGCGCTGCAGGGCCGTTTTGAGCATTGAGAAGACATGCCGAGCAACAGGATTGACCGCATTGGGACGCGCCCAAAGGTAGTAGGTGACATCGGGCAGCCGCGGCAAGCCATCGTTCTCGCCCAGGATGCGCATGTCCGCCGTCAGCAGGTCGATGCTGCGCGCCGTAATGCCCAATCCACCGCGCAGCGCCGCCTTGATGCCGATCAGGCTCGGTGCCAGATAGGCGATACGCCAGGGCACACCAGCATGCGTCAACGCCTCGAGCGACAGCTTGCGGAACAGGCTCGGCTCATCGGCCAGGATCAGCGGTACCGGCGCGCCGCGGTCGTAGACAAAATCCGCCGAACACACCCAGATCGTAGGCGTGGTACGCAACACAATGCCCTCGAGCGCATTGTCTTCACGGGTAGAAACGGTCAGGTCGATTTCGCCGCGCCGCAGCGATTCCATCAGGAACGGGCTTCTGCCGACATGTATCTCCAGCCGCAGTGCCGGCGACGACCGAGCAATATGAGACAGCAGCACCGGAAGGATGGTATCCGCCACATCGTGCGGCGCGCCAATGCGCAGCGAGCCGGTCAGGTCTCCCTCGCGCAGCATTCGCAGCGCCTCGTCGTTGATGGTCAGCAGCTGCCGCGCGTATTCCAGCAGCTTTTTGCCGTGCCGCGTCATCTGCTTGCCGCGGCCCTGGCGCTCGAACAGCGTCAGCCCAAGCTGTTCTTCCAGCCTCTGCATCTGTTGGGTGACGGCCGATTGCGTGCGTTGCACTGCTTCGGCGGCGGCGCCAAAGGTCTCATGGTCGGCAATGGCCACCAGTGTGCGAAGCAGGTCCAGATCGAGGTTACGCATTCATTAGCCCTGCTAATGGGTTTTCGTCGCACATTAAGTGGTTTTCAGGGCTGGTGTTCATTACAGTGAAACACGAGATACCGTTTCACCCCTCAAAAACAGAGATTACAAGGATCGATCGCATCATGTCCATCACACAACAGCGCCAGGCAGCCGTCGGAGAGACCATCGAATCCATTAAGAATATCGTAGATAAAGGCGGCGTCACGCGCGCCAGCCTGGGCGATGTCCTGTCGCACGTGGAAGAACTGGCCGCACGCACCGCGCTGTGGGGCGAGGCCGACTTCCCGCCGCCCGAGCCCGCCGAACGCCAGGCGCGTTACCTGATCGCCGAGGACCCCAATCAAACCTATGCGCTGTACCTGAACGTGATGCGTCCGGGCAAGCGTATCCCGCCGCACAACCACACCACCTGGGCCTGCGTGGCCGGTGTCAGCGGCGTCGAGTTCAACGATGTCTACACCCGCACCGACGACGGCAGCCAGCCCGGCGTGGGCACGCTCGAATACTCGCATACGGTGGAGGTTGGCCCGCGCCGCGGCATCGCGCTGCTGCCGGATGACATCCATTCCGTGGAAATCCGCGGGGAAGACGTCATCCGCCATCTGCATATGTACGGTCGTTCGCTGGAAACGCTGACTGATCGGCTGACGTTCGACCTCGAGACCGGACGCTGCCAGATCATGAACGTGGGCGTACAGACCCGCCGCTAAGAAAAAGCCTGAAGGGGGCCTGAGCCAGAGCGCCGGGCCGCCCACTCCTGAGATCCGACCCGCCGAATTCCCTCTCCGCGGAGAGGACGGCTCCCTTTTGCCCAAAATTTCATGAGCCAAGCTTCCTATACCGTTGTCGACGCTGTCACCCTGAAGGGCTGGCTGCACGATGCCGACGAGATCGCGCTGTTCGATGTGCGCGAACACGGCCAGTATGGCGAGGGCCATCCGTTCTATGCCGTGCCGCTGCCCTACAGCCGGCTCGAGCTCGACGTCGGCCGCCTGGCACCGCGTACCGATGCGCGCATCGTGCTGGCCGATGACGGCGACGGCGTGGCGCAGGCCGCAGCCGCCGCGGTGGCACGCCTTGGCTATACCAACCTGTTCATCCTCGATGGCGGCATGCCGGGCTGGCAGGCCGCCGGTTACGCGCTGTTTGCCGGCGTCAACGTGCCGTCGAAGACCTTCGGCGAGCTGGCCGAGCACCACTACCGCACCCCACGCATCACCGCGCAGGAACTGGCAGCCATGCAGGCCGGTGCCAATGCACCGGTGGTGCTCGATGGCCGCCCGACCGGCGAATTCCGCAAGATGAATATCCCGGGCGCGATCTGCTGCCCCAACGGCGAACTCGCTTATCGCCTGCGCGACCTGGTGCCCGACAGCACCACGCCGATCGTGATCAACTGCGCGGGCCGTACGCGCAGCATCATCGGTGCGCAATCGCTGATCAACTTTGGCGTCAGCAACCCGGTCTATGCGCTTGAAAATGGCACCCAAGGCTGGTACCTGAACGATTTCACGCTCGAACACGGCGGTACCGCACGCTATCCGGACAACGCGTCGCCACGTGAGCTCGATGCCGCGCGCGACGCCGCGCGGGCGCTGAGCGCCCGCTTCGGGGTGCCGCACATCGCTGCCGCGCAGGCCATTGCCTGGCTGGCCGACAGGTCGCGTACCACATTCCTGTGCGATGTGCGGACCCCCGAGGAATATGCCACGCAGACGCTGCCCGGCGCGCAACACACCCCTGGCGGCCAGCTGATGCAGGCCACCGATCAATATGTCGGCGTGCGCCGCGCAAGGCTGGTTCTGTTCGATGCCGAAGGGGTGCGCGCCACCGTAGTGGCCAGCTGGCTGCGCCAGATGGGTCATGACGCCGTGGTACTCGATGGCGGGCTACAGGCAGGACTCGCGGCCGCAGTCAAGGCTGCGCACGGACCCGGACATCAGGTGACCGCGCCGGCCACCGTCAATGTCGCGCAGCTGGTCGCCGGAATGGCCACGCAATCGATGCTCGCGCTGGACCTGCGCGGCAGCATGACATTCCGCGCGGGCCATATCGCCGGGAGCCGCTGGTCCACGCGCGCGCGACTGGCACAAGACCTGCGCGGCGTGCCGCACGATACCACGCTGGTGCTGATCGGCGATGCCGACGGCGACGAACCCGCAGACCTGGCCGCCGCTGACCTGAACACGCTGGGCTATCGCGATGTACGCCGGCTGCAAGGCGGTTTCCGCGCATGGCGCGACGCCGGCCATGCAGTGGGCCAGGGCGCCGATACGCTGCCTGATGCGCGTTGCATCGACTACCTGTTCTTCGTCCATGACCGCCACGACGGCAACAAGGCCGCAGCCCGCCAGTACCTCGCCTGGGAAACAGGGCTGATCGCACAGCTCGATGCACAGGAACTGGCCACATTCCGCTTCCCTGCGGTCGACTGATTCCCACCCGAACCTGCAAGTCCGCCACGACAAACCTGCCAATAGAGAACGAGGTCGCCCCATGTCACGCCCGATGTCATCACGCTTTCCGCGGTTCCTGGTTGCAGCACTCACCGTCACGATGTTCGGCGCCGCCACGGCTCAGCCGCTGGCGCCGGTCAACGGCTATCCGTCGCAGCCGCTACGTATCGTGTCGCCGTTTCCCGCCGGCGGCGGCAACGATGCGGTGACGCGCGTGGTGGCCACGCGGCTGTCCCAGGTGCTGGGCCAGAGCGCGGTGACCGACAACCGCGGCGGCGCCGGTGGCAATATCGGCACGCGCTATGTGGCGGAGTCAAAGCCCGATGGTTATACGGTGCTGACCTCGCAGGTATCGATCATGGCCGTGAACCCGACGCTCTATCGCGCGCCGGGCTTCGACCCGGTCAAGCAGTTCATTCCGGTCACGCAGGTCAACGCGGCGCCGCTGGCCATCGTCGTCTCGGCCAACGCCCCCTGGAAGACATTCGAGGAACTGGCCGCACAGGCCAAGGCGCAGCCGCAGAAGATCACCTTTGCCACGCCCGGCAACGGCACGCTGTCGCACCTGGTGGGCGTGGTGCTTGACAAGAACAGCAATGTCTCGCTGCAGCATGTGCCATACAAAGGGGCTGGCCCGGCCATCAACGACCTGCTCGGCGGACAGGTCGATGTGCTGATCACGTCCACCTCGTCGGTGGCCAGTTTCATCCAGACTGGCCGCATGCGGGCATTGGCCGTCACCAGCCCGCGTCGTCTCGGGGTATTCACCAAGGTGCCGACCCTTGAAGAACTGGGCTATCCCAATGCACGCTTTGAGGACTGGTACGGCTTTTTCGTGCCGGCCGGCACCTCGCCCGAGCGCGTGGCGCTGCTGAACCGCGCCATCGTGCAGGTGCTTCAGCTGCCCGAGGTAGTGAAGACCATCAACGACGGCGGCAGCGACGTCGTCGCCAACAGCTCTGAAGCGTTTGCCGCGCAGCTCAAGCAGGACATCTCGCGCTGGTCGCAGGTTGTCAAGTTGTCCGGCGCGCATGTCGACTGACGCAAGGCACGGACCTTGCGACGTCTCCCACAACCATGAGCCACCCCACAGGCCAACCATGACGAAAGCGCTCCCAACACGCCTTGCCCATGCCGGACGCATATCCGCTGTGCCCGGCGGCCAGCCGGTCAACCCAGCCGTGGTGCGTGCGAGCACCGTGTTGTTCGAATCCGTCGCCCAGCAGCGCGAGATGCGCGCGCGCCGCAATACAGAGCGCCTGTTCACCTACGGTGCGCGCGGCAACCCCACCAACTTCGCGCTCGAAGACATGGTGACGATGCTCGAAGGCGGCTATCGCACGCGCCTGTTCCCGTCGGGGCTGGCCGCGGCGGCGATGACGATACTGGCCTATGTACGCCCCGGCCAGCATGTGCTGCTGCCCGACTGCGTCTATGAGCCGGTGCGCAACCTGGCCAACGGCTTCCTGCGCCAGCACAGCATCGCTGCCGACTTCTATGCGGCGGACGGCTCCGACCTCGAGGCGAAGCTGCGCCCGGAGACGCGGCTGGTCTATGTGGAAGCCCCCGGCTCGCTGGTCTATGAAATGTGCGACCTGCCCGCGCTGGCCGAACGCGCACATGCGAACGGCGCACTGGTCGCCGCCGACAACACCTGGGGATCGGGCCTGCTGTATCGCCCACTGGAACTCGGCGCCGATATCTCGCTGATGGCCGCCACCAAGTACCTGGGTGGCCATTCCGACGTGATGATGGGCACGGTCTGCACCACCGAGGCCGCCTGGCAGCCACTGGCGACGATGTCCGACGCCTTCGGCATGACCGTGAGCCCCGACGATGCCTATCTGGTGCAACGCGGGATCCGCTCCCTGGGCGCGCGTCTGGCGCAGCACCAGGAAAGCGCCTTGGCGGTGGCGCAATGGCTGCTCGACCGTCCCGAAGTCGCGCAAGTCTTCTGCCCCGCCCTTCCGCACGATCCCAGCCACACCCTGTGGCAACGCGACTGCCATGGCACCAACGGCCTGCTCTCTTTCACCTTGCGTTCGCAGGCGCAGGTGGCGCCCGAACGCTTTGTCGACAGCTTGGAGCTGTTCGGCATCGGCGCCTCATGGGGCGGCTTCGAAAGCCTGGCGGTACTCGCCGACATGCGCCGCGCGCGCAGCATCAGCGACTGGTCATCGCACGGCACCGTGATTCGGCTGCATATCGGCCTGGAGGCCGTGTCCGATCTGCTGTCCGACCTCGATCAGGCATTCGCCGCCATCGCTCACCTTGAATCGACTGAACAGGAGTCCTCCCATGCCCATCATCGGTGACTGGTTGCGCCAGCAATCCGGCCCCGCCCGCACCAGCGGCCAGCTGCCTGTCGGCTCGATGGCCTCAGGCATGAGCGTCGCGCTGCCCTATGTGGCGGTGCGTGGCGCGCAACCGGGACGCACACTGTGGCTGCACGGGCAGGTCCATGGCGACGAGATCAACGGCATGGTGGCCGCGCTGCGTTTTGCGCGCAGCCTCGACCCCGCCACGATGCGCGGCAATGTGGTGGTGACGCCCACGGGCAATCCGCACGCACTCGATGCGCGGCGCAAGCGCAATCCGTACGACGAACTCGATCTCGACCAGACCTATCCGGGCAACGCGGGCGGCCTCGTATCGGAACGGCTCGCGCACGCGCTGATCAGCGAAGTGCGCGGCGTGGCCGACGTGCTGATCAACCTGCATACGATGAACCCGCTGTTCGATGCGCGGCCCTACACGGTCTACAAGGTGCATCCGGACAGCAGCGTGACCGAGGCCGACGTGCTGGCCGCCATGGCACCGTTTCATCCGCACGTGGCCTGCCGGCAGGATGTCGGCGGCAAGGGCGAACTGCCCGGCAATATCGCTGGTGCGCTCGACTACCAGTGCCTGGCAGCCGGCGTCTGCGCGTTCATGCTTGAGCTCGGCAGCGGCAGTCGTTTCGAGGCCGACAACATTGCCGTGGCCGAAACCGGCTTTCAAGTGCTGGCCGTGCAGATGGGCATTCTCGATGGCCCGCCGGCCAGACCCGCGGCCACCAGCCTGCGGCGCGTCAGGCGGCGCGGCTGGATCACCGCCGATGAAGGCGGCCTGTTCATTCCGGCCACGCGTGCCGGGGATCTGGTGCATGAGGGTGCGTCGATCGGGGACACGCTCAAGCTCGATGCCTCGCTCACGGCCGTCAAGCCGTTCACGCGCGACGGCATCCTGATCGGCCTGCGCAGCGATCCGGTCGTCCACACCGGCGAACGGCTGGCCTTCGTGGCCTGGGAATGGGACACCGTGCAACTTGCGTAGGACTGCCGCATGACAACGGCCAGCGCACAAGGCCCTGGCCAATCACCCGTTTGACCGTACCACCCGGAGTTCATCATGCTTGCCCCTCGCGCCCTTTGCCTGCTCCTGCCCTGCCTCGCCCTGCTTGCCCCGCTTGCCGCCCACGCCGCCTGGCCCGATCCGTCCAAGCCGATCCGCATCGTCGTGGGTTTTCCACCGGGCGGCGGCGCCGATGCGCTGGCACGCGCCGTTGCCCCGGCACTGTCCGGACAACTGAAAGCCAATGTCATCATCGACAACCGTCCCGGCGCAGGCGGCCTGATTGCCACCGATCTCGTCGCCAAGTCCGCGCCCGATGGCTACACGCTCTACGTGGCCACGCCGGGATCCTTCACGATCTGGCCGAACCTGCGCAAGCTCAACTATGACCCGCAGAAGGACTTTGCGCCGATCAGTGTGCTGGTGACGATGCCTAACGTGCTGGTCACCGGTGCCGACACACCATACAAGGACGTGCAAGGCATGTTGGCTGCGGTCCGCAGCGCCAATGGCAAGTTCTCGTACGCATCGGGTGGCAATGGCACCATCGGCCAGATCGCGGCCGAGCAGTTCAAGATGCTGACTGGCCTGCAGATGCAGCACGTCCCGTACAAGGGCACCACGCCCGCACTGACCGATGTGATGGGCGGCGTCGTGCCGGTCACGTTCTCAGATCCTTCGGCCAAGCCGCTGATCGCCTCGGGCAAGCTGCGCGCATTGGCTGTGACCACCGCGACGCGCTCGCCGCAGTTTCCGGGCGTGCCCACAGTGGCCGAAGCGGGTGTGCCGGGCTACGACGTGACCAACTGGTACGGCCTGGTCGCACCGGCCGGCACGCCAGCCGAGGTCATCGCACAACTGAACAAGGCGCTTGCCAAGGTAATGGCCGACCCGGATATCCGCCAGCGGCTGGCGGCGTCCGGCATGGATGCCACTTCCGATACCCCGCAGCAGTTCGCGAAGCTGCTGAGCGCGGAGCGCGCCAAGTGGGGCGAGCTGATCCGCAAGGCCGGCATCCAGGGCGATTGATATTGTGACCATCCGCCGCTATCCGCAACTGGCGCACTGGGGCGCCTTCACGGCCGTCGTGGAAGACGGCCGGCTGATCCGCTGCGAACCGTTTGCGGCAGATCCCAATCCGTCGCCGCTGCTCGAGTCGATTGTGCCAATGGTGTACTCGCCGATGCGCATCCGGACACCGTTGGTGCGACGCGGTTGGCTGGAACGGCGCGAGCAATCGGATGGTCATGCTCGTGGCCGCGACGAATTTGTCGGAGTGTCGTGGGACGTTGCACTCGATCTCGTTGCCGGCGAAATCCAGCGCGTGCGCGATGCGCATGGGCCATCGGGCGTGTTCGGTGGATCTTATGGCTGGTCGTCAGCGGGCCGGCTGCACCACGCACGTTCGCTGATCCGCCGCTTTCATTTCTCGGGTGGCGGCTGCGTCGACCAGGTTGGCAACTATAGCTGGGGCACCGCACAGTTCCTGCTGCCACATGTGATCGGCACCTATCGCCCGCTGACGGGCCGCGTCACCGCATGGCCGAGCCTGATCGCACATACCGAGATCTTCCTGGCGTTTGGCGGTCTTGCACTCAAGAACGGCCAGGTCTCGTCCGGCGGCGCGGCCGAGCACACGCAGGAAGGCTGGCTGCGCAAGCTGGCCGCCAGCGGCGCCACGGTCATCAATATCAGCCCGACGCGCGACGACTGCCCGGACTTCCTCGGCGCCGAATGGATTCCGATCCGCCCGAACACCGACGTGGCGCTGATGCTGGCGCTGGCCTATGAGTTGCGCCGCGCCGAAGCCCACGACGTGGCGTTCCTGGACACACATTGCAGCGGCTGGCCGAGCCTGGAAGCGTATCTGCTGGGCCACGGCGACGGCACGCCGAAGACGCCGGCATGGGCTGCGGCCATCACTGGCATTCCCGCCGAGCGCATCGAGCATCTGGCCCGCCAGCTCGCGGGAAAACGTAGCTACATCACGTGCAGCTTTGCCGTGCAACGCCAGCACCGCGGCGAGCAGCCGTACTGGATGGCGATTGCATTGGCCGCGATGCTGGGCCAGATCGGCCTGCCCGGCGGCGGATTCGGTTTCGGCCATGGTTCGATGAACGGCGTGGGCAATCCGCGCGTGGCGACGCCGGGGCCCGAGATGCCGGTAGGACACAACCCGGCCAGCCTCGACATCCCCGCCGCGCGGATCTCGGACATGCTGCTGAATCCGGGCGCGGCCTATCGCTTTCTCGGCGAAACGCGCCACTACCCCGACGTCAAGCTGATTCACTGGGCGGGCGGCAACCCGTTCCATCATCACCAGCAACTGACGCGCCTGCGCGAGGCCTGGGCACGACCGCAAACGGTGATTGTGCAGGACATCTGGTGGACGGCCACGGCACGCCATGCCGATATCGTGCTGCCAGTGACCACCGCATTGGAGCGCAACGATATTGGCGGTTCTTCGCGCGACCGCTACGTGCTGGCGATGCACCAGGCCATCGCGCCGCTGCATCGGGCCCGCAGCGACCTGGATATCTTCACCGAGCTGTCGGACCGACTCGGCCATTGCGAAGCGTTCACCGAGAACCGCGATGAATCCAGCTGGATCGCTGCGATCTATGCACGCTGCCGTGAAGCGCAGGCACACGCAGGCATCGAGCTGCCATCGTTCGACCAGTTCTGGCGCACCGGCCACGTCGCCCTGCCGCAGCCGAAGGAGGACTTCGTACTGTTCGACGATTTCCGTCGCGACCCCGCGGCGCATCCCTTGCGCACGCCGAGCGGCCGCATCGAACTGTCGAGCCCCACGCTCGGCACGCTATCGCAGGACTGTGGCACGCATCCGCATTGGCACCCCCCCGTCGAATGGCTCGGCGCGGTGGAGGCGGAACGCCATCCCCTGCATTTGATATCGGTTCAGCCGAGCGATCGGCTGCATAGCCAGCTCGATCCCGCCCCGCTGGCGCAGGCAGGCAAAATCGCTGGCGCGGAACGGATTACCCTGCATCCCGCGGATGCGTCCGCACGCGGCCTGCATGCCGGCATGCGCGTGCGCGTGCACAACGCGCGCGGCGCAATCGCGGCAGGATTGTCCGTCAGCGATGGCGTCGCGCGCGGTGTTGCCGTTATGGCCACCGGCGCATGGTACGACCCCGATGCCGACGGGGTCGACCGCGCCGGTGCGGCGAACACATTGACTTTAGATATCGGCACATCGGACCTAACGCAAGGCCCGAATGCGATGAGTTGTCTGGTGGAGGTGTCACGCGAAGTCGGCTGCTAAGCTTTTCGCTAAGCTTGCAAGGGTGGCGACGACGTATCCAGATGCCCCACTCCATCATCAACAGGCCGCCCAGACCCGCGTGGTTAAGGGGATTGGCTGTGATCGACATGGAGCTTTACCGTCGCGTTTACCGTCAAGCACGCAGAGCATTTGTTGGCGCGGGAGATGGAGCGATTTGCGGGGCGACGACTCTGGCGACACCATCGTCAATCAGATTCAAGGATACAGAAAAAACTTCTACAGGCGCTAGCCACTCTATGTAACCCGTCCGAAGAATCACGGGTTGACTCGCACCCTGCCTGGTTGATGAGTCGCCGACGACCCCGCAATGCCTCGCGGCCTGGTCAATGGGTATCCCTTCCCCTGCCCAGGTTGCTCGAATGCGGTCGCCCAGTTGAAAGCGTCGGGGCCGCTGTACAAATCGTTGCCTCTGCTGGCCCGGGGTGGCGCATCCCAGACTGGAGTCGCCACAAGCTGAACGCGTAGCGGCGCCCAGCTAGATCGCCGACTTTCTCACGGCACCCGTGGCAAAGAACGCCTGCAGGTTCTCGAACACCAGTTCGGCCATCGCCTGGCGTGTCTCATGCGTGGCGCTGGCGACATGCGGGAGCAGCACGACGTTGTCCAGTTCGAACAGCGCCTCGGGCACGTGCGGCTCATCCTCGAACACATCCAGTCCGGCCCCGGCGATGCGCTGGTGAACCAGCGCATCGACGAGTGCGGCCTCGTCCACCACGGTGCCGCGCGCGATATTGATCAGGAAGCCTTGCGGACCCAGTGCGTCGAGGACGGCGGCGCAAACCAGATGGCGCGTCGACGGGCCGCCGGCGGTGGCGATAACGAGATAGTCGGCCCAGCGCGCCATGGCCTCCAGCGAGGGCTCGTATGCGTAAGGCGCGTCGTCGGAGCGGTTGCGGCTGTGATAGCGGACCTCCATGTCGAAGCCGGCTGAGCGGTGCGCGATCACGCGCCCGATACGGCCCATGCCGATGATGCCGAGCCGCTTGCCGCTCACGCGCGTGGCCAGCGGAAACGGCCCCTTGGGCCACTCGCCCCGGCGCACGAAGCGGTCCGCGGCGCTGATCTTGCGCGATACGTCCATCAGCAGCGCAAAGGCGGTATCGGCGACGCAGTCGTTCAGTACGTCCGGGGTGTAGCCCACGGCGATGCCACGGCTGCGCGCGGTGTCGAGGTCGAGCTTGTCCAGGCCCACGCCGAAGCTGGAGATCACGCGCAGCGACGGCAAGGCGGCCAGCAGCGCGGCGTCGGCCCCGATCGCAGCGCGCGTGGTCAGGGCGACGAACTCGCTGCCCTGGCGGGCGAGGAAGCTGGCGGGTTCGGTCTCGGTCCAGAACGGATGGACGTCGTAGTGCTCGGCGAGACGCGCTTCGACGGCTTCAGGCAGTCGGCCGTGCTGCAGCAGGCGGGGTTTCATGCGCTATGTCCTTATTTGAAGAGAGAGTCGGCGTCAGTCCGCCCGTAGATTGTTGTCGACGATGATCTTGGCGTAGCGTTTGCGGTCGGTGGCGATCAGCTCGCCGAACTGCTGCGGGGTGCTGCCCACGGGGATCGCGCCCTGCTCTATCAGTTGCTGGCGGACTTCAGGCACCGCCACCACCTGTTTCACGCCCGCGGCGATCTTCTCGACGATTTCCTTTGGCGTGCCGGCCGGCGCAAGCAGGCCAACCCACGAGCCGGATTCCGCCCCGGAGATCCCGGCCTCCTGCAGCGTCGGCACATTAGGCAACGCCGGCGACCGCACCTTGCCCGTCACCGCCAGCGCACGCAGCTTGCCCGCCTTGACGTGCCCCGCGGTCTCCAGCACCGAGGCGACCAGCATGTCGACGTTGCCGGCCATCAGGTCGGTCATCGCGGCGCCGCCGCCCTTGTACGGCACGTGCAGCATGTCGGTGCCGGTGGTGGCCTTGAAGATCTCGCCCGACAGGTGCGGCGAGCCGCCAGTGCCCGAACTGGCGAACGTCAGCTTGCCCGGCTGCGCCTTGGCCAGCGCCACGAGATCTTTCGCGGTCTTGGCGGCCAGCTTGGGCGTGACCACCAGCACGAACGGCAGCTCGGCCATCTCCGTCACCGGCACCAGGCCGTTGGGGTCATAAGAGAGCTTGGTGTAGAGCGTCGGGTTGATCGACTGCGTGCCGACATTGCCCGCGACCAGCGTGTAGCCATCCGGCTTCGCCCGCGCCGCCAGCTCCAGGCCGACATTGCCGGCCGCGCCCGGGCGATTGTCTACCAGTACCGGCTGGCCCCATAGCTGCGACAGGCGCTGCGCGACCAGCCGCGTGGCGATGTCGGTGCCGCCGCCCGGCGTGAACGGCAGGATGATCGTGACCGGCCGTGCCGGCCAGGCAGTGGCCTGTGCGTGCGCGGCGGGCACCAGCAGCGGTGCGGCGGCGAGGCAAAAGGCCAGCAGGACGCGGCGCCGGCCGCCGTTGGCTCGATGTTGATGTGGCATGGCTGTGTCTCCGTGTCGCGTCATTCCGGCTGGATGCCAGCGTTCCTGGCCACCTTGGCCCACTTGACCGTCTCGGTCTGGATAAAGCCGGCGAACTGCGCGGGGCTGCCGCCCGCGGGCTCGATGCCGGCCGCCAGCAGGCGTTCGCGCACGTCCGGCGCAGCCAGGGCCTGCATCCGCCTCGGACAGGTCGAGTGCGCTGCCACCCTCTTCGCCGTTCTCTGCCGAGGGCGGGTTGCGGCTGATGCAGGGCAACCTGGGCCGCGGCATGATCAAGGTCTCGGCGGTGGCGCCCACCGGCCAGGGCGCATCCACCCATGCCTCCGCGGCGCAAACCGTCGCGCAATAGCCGGCCCGAAGTTACCGCGGGGCGGCAACGCCCCC
>NZ_JBSVZB010000053.1:0-39678 GCF_054072015.1 Cupriavidus sp. CP313
ATTCAACCGGGCAGGCTGAATACCACAAAGGGCGCCTCAGGCGGACATTTCAACTTTGCTGAAACCGGACATTACAACTTTGCCGCTACATGCAAAACTCGCATAATGTATATTATGTTAAATTATGTCAGCACATTTGACTGTGGCTACAGCAGGCCGTTGGCTTGCAACAACGCCGTCTCGCTTTTGCACTCCCTTGTTCCCTACGCAAGGGAGTACTCCCGTGTAAAAGCAGCCCTGGTTGGGCGTGATTCAGGCAGCGAAAGAAGCATTGAGCTGCCGAGCTCGCTTCACGTCGTCCCCGTGCAAGTAAATCGATGTCGTTGAAATAGAAGCGTGCCGGAGGTTATCCCTGACGGTGGTAAGTTCCGCGCCCCGCGCTAACGCGTGGGTGGCATGGGTATGCCGCATCCAGTGTGGGCTCGCACGCCGCAGCTTCTCTGCCGCTGCAGGATGGTCGTTGCCGATCAGGTCGGCTGCGTGGGAGAAGAATCGCCTTATGACATGCCACAAGCGCGTGCTTGTGATGCCGGCGCCGGTTTCCCTGCCAAGCCCGCCGACGAGCGGGGTCCGGGGATCCCATCGGGTCGCTGTCACCGGTAGCTCGCGCGCAACCAGGTAACGATCCAGCGCGGACCGGGCCAACGGTGGCAACGCGACCCGACCGGCGCGACTGCCCTTGCCCACCAGCCTGAGCCAGTGGTCGCCCTGCCCGTCGGTCTCGATATCGCCGAGCTTTGCGTCGACCAGCTCGCTGGCACGCAGCCCGGTCGCATAGCCGAAGTCCAGCAGGAACCGCAGTCGCTGCGCCGCCGGGGTATCCCAGCCATACGACCATTCCAGGCCATCGGCAATGGCGCGGACCAGCAGCCATTCACCCTCGGTGAAGGCATGCGAGCTGTCCAGCGCCGCCGTCCGCCCTCCTCCCCGCACCTTGATGCCCGCAAACGGGTTGGCCAGCACATAGCGCTGCTGGATCAGCCAGCGGAACATCGCCCCAAGAATCGACAAGGCATGGGCAGTGGAGCGCGCCGACAGACCGCCGGTGAACGGACGCCAGTCGGGCGAGGTGCGCGGTCGCGCGGGCCCGACCCACCTCTCGCGCGGAGCGGGTCGTCGCAAGAAGCTGCGGTAGGCCGTGGCATCCTCCGTGGTCAGCGACGACAACGGCCGTTCGCGCTCGACAATCGCCCACAGGATCAGCCGCTCGGCCTCTTTGCGATAGGTGCGCTGCGTGGCTGGCGATTCATGCAAGGCCAGCCACGACTGGATCGCCGCGTAATCGTTGTCCGCATTGAGGGTGCAGGTCGCACGCGGCGCGCGGAACTTCCCCTGCGACCCATCCACTTCATGCGGCAGCCGCAGTTGCTCCCATGGCACGACCATGCCCTGCGGCGCCTGCGCGACCAGCGCCCGGGCGCGTTCGGTCAGTTGCGGGTGCTGGGCAAAGAAGGCTTCGACCTGCCTGGCCCCGGCCGCGCCCAGGCCCGGGATCGCGGCCCACCAGCGGCGCCGGCGCGGCACCCGAACGGTCAGTGCCGCCAGCGTGTCGATGCCCTGCGCCCGCAACGCGGCGACCGTGCGCGGCGCCAGCCACAAGCCGATGTCGTCGCTGATGGCCGGTGCCGGCGGCGGCAGCGTGCGCAGCGTCTCGATGGCCTGGTCCGCTGCCCTGCCCTTCTCCGCTCGCTCGGCGGCGGAAATCTCGAACAGCCGGGCCAGGTCCTCGCGCTGGCGGCTGCGGGCATGGGCCGCAAGCTGACGGCGGATGCGTCCGAGGATGCCGCGCGACGACTGCCCTTGCGCCCGCTCCTCGCCCAGGTACCTGGCAACGGCCTCCCGCGTCGTCAGGCCGGCGTGCCAGGCGCGCAGCGTGGCAAGCGATGGCGCGTTGGGGAAGCCGGATGGCGGGGTCGGTTCCGGGGCGGTCAGAGTGAGGCGGGTTTTCATGCACGCCAGTTTAGCGTATCGATCCAGCTATTACGATAAGGATACTTATCGTAATAGCTATATCAGTATGCGACTAACGACGGTGCGGCCTTGCCGGGATGGTGCCATCGCGCCATCTTCAGCACTTGATCCCTTGCGCCACGCTCTCACCTTTTTGCGCCAATCTGGCCTGGTGCGCCGGCATCGGATTTCCGGGCACTGGTGGTTACCCCATTGCTGTTCCGCATATCAAAAATCGCCCTCGGCGAATCGATCTCCACTCCTAGCATCCGCCCTGGCCACGACACCTGCTGGCCGCAAGATCCCGCAGGTCGGGCCACTTGAAGACAAGGCTCACGCAGCGCCCGTATTCCACAGGGAATGCGGCTGCCACGGTGCAGTCGGGTCAGTTCTTATGACGGAGGAGACGGAATGAAATTACGAATCGTGGCAGCCGTTGCCGCGGGATTGCTGGGGCAGCAGGCACACGCGCAGTCTTCGGTGACGCTCTATGGCGCGGTGACCAGCAGCATCCAGTACGTCAACAACATGCAGCGCACGAACGGCGGCGTGCTGGCGCCGGGAAGCGGCTCGACCTTCCTGATGAACTCGTCGGGCATTGCCCAGTCCCGCTTCGGCCTGCGCGGCACCGAAGACCTTGGCGGCGGGCTCAAGGGAGTGTTCGTGCTGGAAAGCCAGTTCAATACCGATACCGGCCAACTCAGCGGCGGCCTGTTGTTTGGCCGCCAGGCCTACGTGGGCGTGCAGAGCCCCTATGGCCGCCTGACGTTCGGGCGCCAGTACACGTCGTCGTTCCTGACGCTGGCGAACTTCTCCCCCACCGCCTATGCGCCAGAGTTCGAGCCCGTCGTGGGGATGGCGGGGCCGAACTTCCGTGAAAGCAACATGGTGCAGTACCAGGGAACGTTCGGGCCGTTTACGCTGATGAGCCACTGGTCGTTCGGCGAGCGTCCGGGCACGGTCACGGCTGGGTCGGCATACGGCATCGGCCTGGCCTACAGCAACGGTCCGTTCGGACTGGGCCTCGGCTACGACGAAGTCAAGACACTGAACACGGCCCAGGCGACCGGCGCATCGGCCTCCCACGACTACGGCCGCGATATGCGCGCCGCGGTGGGTGCCAGCTACAAGCTGGGCCCGGTCAGGATGCTGGCGGGATATCGGTGGGGCAACTCGGTGGCACCGTCCACCGGCACGCCGACCTTGCTGCCGCACCGCGACGACATGTATTGGGCAGGCATCAACTGGGACGCCACGGCGTCGCTGCGCCTGATCCTGGCCTACTACTACGACGACATCAAGGCCGCCACGATCAATGGCGCGCGCGTCAACCCGAAGAACCCGCAGCAGTACGTGGCCATCGCCGACTACAACCTCTCCAAGCGCACCGACATCTTCTTCGGCGCGGTCTATGCCCGCAATGCGTCGCTGAACTGGGACAACATTGCTTACCTGCCTAACGGCCAATCGGTCGGCTACCTGCCGGCAACCTCGCAGGTCTATTACAAGCCGCCAGGCGCCAGCGGCCAGCTGGGAATTTCTGTTGGTATGCGCCACATCTTTTGACGCGCTTCCTGTCGGCTTCCTGCACCTTGTCTCCATCGGTGCGGAAAGCTTTTCCCGGCGTCATCGGCATGTGGCGCCGGCTATTTTTCCTCTTCAGTGCCGCGCGCTGTTCCCTTATTTTTCGGTCAGCCTGGCCCCGATTTCGCCCGCAGCGCTGAGCAGGGCCCGGGCGGCGCTCGCCTCGACGGCGTCTTCGCTGCCGGCGGGCACGACGAACACACAGGACAAGATGAGCAGCTCCCCACCGGTTCGGCGCCGCAACGGCACACCCACGGCCGTGGTATTCGGCCGCATGACATTCCTGCGCTTGACATAACCGAAGCGGAGATAGTGTTTGCGAAAGGCCTCCAGTTCCTGCCCAAGCGCAGACCAGCTGCCGGGCTCGGCGTGCTCGATCTCCCGGATGGCGCGGTTTCGCTCTTCCGTCGCGGCGCCTATCAGCCAGGTCGTCCCTGCGGTGCTTTGTGTCAGCGGTACGGTAAGCCCGGCACCCGGCTTACGCCTCAGCACGTCCCGCGTGATGATGTTCTCGAGCGCCACCATGCGCAGCCGGTCGCGAACGTGGATGGCAACACTGCCGTCCACCGCATCCGCCAGCGCCTTCATCGGCCCTGCCGCCAGCTGCCGCAACTGCAGTCCAGCGAGCAGCGGATAGCCAAGGCAGAGCACGCTGGAGCCCAGGCCGAACTCGCCGGTCTCGGGATTGCGGCGCAGGTAGCCGATGCGAACCAGGGTATGCGTCAGGCGCGAGACCGTGGGCTTGGGCAAGCCGGTGCGCAGCGCGATCTCGGTATTGCCAAGCTCCGGCGAATCGGAAGAAAAGCACTGGAGCACGCGCAGGCCGCGCTCCAGCGTGCTGGCGAACTGCCGGTCGCCGGGGTCGCGCAAGACCGCGACCGGGGCATCGTCATGTGCTGGCTGGACGACCGGCTTGCGGCGGGGGCTCGGAACATTACTGGCCATGGTGGAGTCCGGGAAGCGCGCAGGAATCATCGCCTTCCAGTAGGCGGTGGTGCCCAGTTTGCCACCGAATGCGTGGCCGGCCTAGCGTGCCACACGCTCAGGCTACGTCGATCCGCTCGTTGAGGAACTCGGTGATCAGCCGGTTGACCTTTGGTCCTTGTTCATGGACGACCCAATGGCTGGCATCGGCAATGCGTTCGACGCGCAAGTCCCGCACATAACGGCTGAGCCCTTCCAGGCAGCCGGGAAGAAGGAAGCGGTCGCGCTCGCCCCAGATGACCAGCGTGGGCATGCGCAGCATGACTGCCTCGTCATCGAACCCCGCGGCGCCGGGGCCGCCCTTGCGCAAGGCGCCGGGGTGCAGCGGCGAGGCGGCGTAGTAAGACAGGCCGGCCCGGACCGAACCGGGCTGCGACCAGGCGCGGCGATACTCGTGCCGGGTAGCCTCGAACCAGGCCGGCAGGTGCCCGCCTTGTGCAAGCATTGCCGACAAATAGGCGAAGTCGTCCGCGCAGACGGCCTGCTCACCCTCTTCAGCGGTCAGTGCATCCATGTAGCCACTGGCGGCCTGTTGTGCCGGATTGTGCAGCAGTTCGCGCAGGAACACCGCGGGATGCACCGCGTTGATCATCACCAATCCATGCAGGCGCCGCGGGTGCGCGATGGCAAAGGCGCACGCTATCGAGCCGCCCCAATCGTGGCCGACCAGAACGCAGCGGTCCCGGCCCAGGTGGTCGAGCAATGCCGCCAGGTCGGCAACCATGTTGCCGGCACGGTAGCCACGCAGCTCGGTCGGGCCTTCGGATTCATTGATGCCGCGCGTGTCCAGTGCCACCGCGTAATAGTGCTCGCCAAATGCCTGCAACTGCTCGCGCCACGCCAGCCAGCTCTCCGGAAAGCCATGCACGAAGAGCAGCAGGGGCTGGTCCGGGTCGCCGCATGCGGCGTAGTGGAGACGAAACCCGTTGAGAACGGGGTAGTGATGTCGAACTTCCGGGGGCATGCTGTTGTGCTCCTAGTTCCAGGAAAAATCTGCGGGCGGATCCTCTGCCGCCGTGCTGCCCACCGGCAGGCCCAGCAAGTCTTCGGCGCTGCTCAACAGCAACTGGCGCGACACAACCGAAGGCAGCTGCAAAGCCCGTTGGCGGCACAGCTGCGCCTTTAGCGCCACGGCTGCCTGCGTCACGGGCGTCGTGGTGCCCGCCAGCGCCAGCAGGTCGATCACATGCAGCGCAAGCTGGATGTCGCCGGCGGCCTGCAGCCGGCGCGCTTCGTTGAGCACCGCTTCCGGGTCGGCAATGGCGGACAGCACCGCTGCCGCGGCCTCGGCCGGCGCCGCCGGGTGCAGGTTGGTGGGATTGCGGTCCCACCAACCGTTCTCCATGCGCCAGATCTCGCGCACGATATAGTCGGGCGCCCCGTAGATCGGGCGCATGAACTTGTGCCCGAACAGCGCGTCCGGATAGACCATGTCCGCCAGGATCTCGCGCTCGTTCATGCCGGCGTTCATCCTTGCCACGACCGCCTCGCGCAAGTAACGCAGCGCGCGCACCGGCACCTCGAAGGCGTCGTCGATCTCGCGCGGATCTGTGATCGGATCGCCAAACTCGGGCAGCACATGGAGGGGTGCCAGCGCATGCAGCTGCTCAAGGGTCCGGGCCCATCGCATCGGGTCGCGGATGGTGCGCAGCGGCGTGCCGACATTCGGGATGCTGCGGATCATGGCCGGGCCACCGTACAGGAAGCGCTCTGCCGGCAGCCAGACCGCGACGGCATCATCGGTCTCGGACGGCGCGGCGATCAGTTCCACGATCCGGTCGCCGCCATCGATGGTCATGCGCGTCTCGAAGGTCTGGTCCGGCATCGGGTAGGCCTGCGCCGGCATGGGCGGCAAGGCCTTGCGGAACTGCCTGCCGTTGAGCCAGGCCTGCAGGCCAGCTGTCTCAAGATAGCGGCGGTAGCGCGCCGGCACGCCGGCTTGCGCAATGATCAGCGGGCGCGGCTCGCCCCGCCCCGTGGCATGCTCGATCCAGAGCCGCACACCGCTGTTGTAGCCGCTGTGGCCATGGCTGTAGACCAGGGCCAGCACCGGCGCCTGGGTCAGCTCCCGCAGGCGCGAAATCATCCCGCGGGTTACACCTCCGCCGGGACCCGCGTCGACAACGACGACGCCCTTGCTCGTTTCGATAGCGAGCGAGTTCCCCTGCCCGCCCAGCGTGTGCACGCCGGGCACCAGGTTGGTAAAGGTCTCGCTACGCACCAGGACGCCCAGGCCGCTGTCCTTCGTGACGCGCGCCTCGATCTGTTGGTTGATGGCCGTTTGCATTTTGCTGGCTCCTTTTCATTCCCATGCATGGGTGTCTTCGCCGCGCGCTTGCTCAGCGGCGCCGACGGGGCGTCCGCACAGCTCATCGGCGGCACTCAGGTAAAGGTGGCGCGACACCACCGACGTCACCCGGCCGGCGAGCGTCTCGCAAAGCTGCGCCTTAAGCGCGCGGGCCTCCTGCTCCAGCGGGTCATCGCCATCATCCAACGCCAGCAGGTCGATCACGTGCAGCGCGAGCTGCGCCTTACCGGCATCACGCAGCGCCCTCGCGCGCGCCAGCGCGAACCCGGCATCGCCCAGCGCGCGCCGCACGGCCTTGGCGGCTTGCGCCGGCGCTGCCGGGTGGAGGTCGGTGGGATTGCGGTTCCACCATCCGTTCTCCGAGCGCCAGATGTCGTGGATGATGTATTCAGCGCAGCCGTAGACCGGCGCCATGAAGCGGCTGCTGAAAAGCGCATCGGGCAACGGGATATCGTGCAGGATGTCCGCTTCCGACATGCCAGCGTTCATCCTCGCCACCACTTGTTCGCGCAGGTAGCGCAGCGCCTGCGCCGGCACCGTCAGCGCTTCATCGATGGCCGCGGGATCAGTCAGGGGCTTGCCGAACTCAGGGATCAGCAGCACCGGGCCAAGCGCAGCGAACCGATCAAGCGTATCGGCCCAGCGCACCGGATCGCGGCAGATGCGGTAAGGCGAGCCGACGTTGGGACAGCTCTTGATGATGGCATTGGCACCGTACAGCGTGCGCACGTCCGGAATCCACAACGCCGTGCCGTCGTCTGTCTCTGACGGGGCATGGAGCAGCTCCACCTTACGCTGGCTGCCGTGCAGCACCAGCCGGCCCTGGTAGGTGATCGTCGGCATCTGGAACCAGTGCGCCGGCGGGTCGGCTGGATATGGCGTGCGGAACTGGCGCCAGTTGGTGTACGCCTGCAGCCCTCCGGTCTCACGGTAGCGGCGGTAACGCGCCGGCACGTTGGCGTGTCCCACCAGTGCGGGCGCGGGATGACCCCGCTGCGCGGCATCGGCCTGCCATTGCCGCACACCGTTGTTGTAGCCCATGTGTCCGTGGCTGTAGACGATATAGGCCACGGGCTTGTCGATCTGCGCACGCAAGGCCGCGATTATCGCGTCGGTGAGCTGGCCGCCCGGCCCGGCGTCGACCAGCACCAGCGAATCGCCGAGGTCGACCACGACGGAGTTGCCTTGCCCGCCCACGGTGAAGACGCCTTCGGCATGCCGGACCAGCGACGGCTTGGCCATCAGGATGTTGTTTGTACTCATGCTGTAGGTATCCGGAAACTTATTGACGGCGGTACACGATCGTGACGCTCAGGGCCATCGTAATTCCGGCTGGCAAGCAGTCGGTGAATGATTTCGCATGTCGAAACTCGTCATTGACCTCATCCTCCGCGATAAGTGCTGCGGGCTTCCTGCTTCGTACTAACCCTTGCTCGATTTCGCATATCGAAATCAACCGTTCGCAACGCGAAGACGGTTTCTACCATCGCGATCAGGGGAAGGTCCTGCGCCCACCCCCACCCGAATCGGAGGAGGCGGATGCATACCCCGTTGCCTATCCTCATCACAAACAAGACTGCTCACTGCAGAGCACAAGCCGCCATAGCCAAAGGAGACCTGTCGATGACCAAGAAACACCTGTTTGCTGCTGCGTTGCTGGCCGTCAGCACCGCCTGCGCCGCACAGGGCTATCCCACCCGCCCGATTACGCTGGTAGTACCCGGACCGCCGGGCGGCGCCACCGATACACTGGGGCGCGCACTGGCCGAGGACCTGGGCAAGCGCCTGGGACAACCTGTTGTCGTCGACAACAAGCCTGGCGGGGGCGGCATCATCGCGGTCCAGGCCATCACCCGGGCAGCGCCGGACGGGTACACGGTGCTGCTGACCCACTCCGCTCCGCTGATCAACACGCCGTTCCTGTATGCAAACGTTCCCTACGATGTGCGCCGTGACCTGGCGTTCGTGACGCAGTTGTGCCTCGCCCAGTCCGTGTTCGCGGTGAGCAAGAGCGTTCCCGCCGCCAACATGCAGGAATTCCTTGCGTGGGCAGCAAAGAACAAGGGCCAGGTCAGCTACGGCTCGTTTGGCGTGGGAAGCTTTCCGCACCTGATTGGCGCTCATCTCAACCAGGTCAAGGCGCTCGACATGACGCACGTGGCGTACAAGGGCGAAGCGCCCATGATGCAGGACATGCTGGCAGGCAATATCCAATGGGCCATCGGCTCGCTGACCACGCTGGGCCCGCAGATCAAGGCCGGCAAGCTGCGTGCGTTGGCAGTGATGGGCGAGCGCCGTATCAAGGAGCTGCCCGACGTACCCACCATCGCCGAGGCGGGCATACCGGATCCGGAAATGCGGGCGCCGGCATGGCTTGGCCTGATGGCGCGAGCGGGCACCCCGCCTGCCGTGCTGCAACGCCTGGAGACTGAAGCGCGCGCCTCGATCCAGTCTCCCGGCATGCGGGCGCGTCTGGATTCGCTGGCGCTGGAGCCTATCGGCAACAGTTCAACGGACTTCAAGCGGGCATTTGAAGCCAGCGAGCCAATCATGGCCCGTCTGATCAAGATGAGCGGCGCCAAGGTGGAGTAAGCGCCAGGCTTGCCCCCCAGGCCGGGCCCGCGTGGCCCGGCCTTTTCATTTCGACGGTAGCTTAGGCCGTTGCCGGGGAAGCGGAACTACCGGCCAAAAAAGAAAGCCGGTCAGTCGACCGGCTTCAAGGCCTTGTCAGCCAAGTCGGGAAGAACAAGGCGGAGACAACTGCAATCGGCAACTGGCGTTGGCGGCGTGTGGCGCTGCGGGCCTGGTGTCCTGTTCCGCAAATACCTTGCCATGAAATCGCCCAGTTGGCCGCCATGCGTCGTTGCTCGTCGTTGCCATAGCTACGGCTATGGCGCCTCCTCGCGCCTAGCCTGACGGCCAACTGGACGATTTCATTTTGGCAAGCTATCTGCGGAACAGGACACTAGGCGGCGCAAGCCACGTGTGCAGCGGGTTCGGTCCGGAAAAGTTCTTCGACGAGCGCAGCGCGGCGCGCGCGTGTGGCGGCCTGGTTGACGTAGCCCTTGTCGGCAATCTCGTTGGCGTCGATCGATGGCGGCTCGGCCATCAGCAGCACGCGCTTGACGTTGAGGCTCGCGCCGCCGGTTGCGCGCAGGCGCTCGCGGATGGCGTCGACCACACGGGGATGGCGCACCAGCGCCTGCGCATCCAGTTCGGCCAGCTCGGGGTGCAGCGCGCGGCAGGCGGAAACGTTCGGCCAGGCCAGCGCGGCCACGTAGTGCTGGTCATGGCCGCAGATCACGGCATCGGTGAGTAGCGGCGCGCATTGCTCGACCAGTCCCAGGCGGACCGCGCCGACCCGCACCCACGTGCCGTTGACCAGCTTGAAGTCCTCCACCACGCGCCCGGCAAAGCGAACGCCCCGGGCCGGATCCTCGGGATCGGCGAGCCGCACGGCGTCTCCCAGGCAGAAGTAGCCCTCTTCGTCGAAAGCGGGGGCGGTCAGGTCGGGGCGCTTGATGTAGCCACTGAACAGGAATGGCCCCCGCATGCGGATTTCATAGCGGCCATCGCCGCCTTCCAGCGGTACCAGCTTGACCTCGGCGCCGGGCATCGGCACGCCGACATTGCCGGTATCTTCGGTGGGCCAGCTGCAGAAGATGCCCATGCCGCTGGTCTCGGTGCAGGCCAGGCCCGAGCAGAACGTGATGCGTTCACCAACGGTGGCTTCGGCGGCACGGTGGATGCGGTCCCACACGTCGCGCGGCAGGCTGGCGCCGCCGTAGGAAAAATTTACGACATTGGCAAACAGGCTCCGCGCCAGCGCTGGATCGCGTTCGAGCTCGGTGGCCAGCATTGCCCATGCCGACGGTACGCTGGAAAAAATCGTCGGAGACACCTCGCGCAGGTTCCGTACCGTGCGGGCGAACTGGCCCGGTATCGGCCGGCCGTCGTCGATGTAGTGCGTCGCGCCCAGCGTGACAGCGCGGCTCATGTTGAGGATGCCGCCGAGCCCATGGTGCCAGGGCAGCCAGTCAAGGAACACCGGCTGGCGGTCCAGCAAGCCCTGGTAGGTATCGTGGAAATAGGCTGCCACGGCGTGGAGGCTGCCATGGGAGATGGCTACGCCCTTGGGAACGCCGGTTGAACCGGAAGTGAACAGCACGCGCCCGAGGTCGCTGTCGCGCACGGCGAGGTTTGCCGACCTGGCCGCAGCGCAGCGGCTGGCGGTGAGTTCAGTGTCTGCCAGCGCGACCCAGGCCAGTTGCCCTTCGTCGACGTTGCCCGCCGCGATGACTGGTGCCCCCTGTACGGATAATGCGGCCAGCGCAGGAGCAAACGCTTTGCCGTCCTGCACGAACAACGCCGCCGGCGGCGTCAGTTCCTCTACTCCCTTGAGGCGAACGAAATCCTTGCTGACCAGCGAGTACGCCGGCGACACAGGCGCTGTCGGAACCCCGACATATTCTGCGGCGAGCAGCAGCACGGCCTGCTCGATCGAATTGCCGGACAGCAGCATCAGCGGCCGCGCAGGGCCCAGCCCGAGTTCCAGCAGGCCGGCCCCCACCGCTTGCACCTGCCGCCACAGTTCCGCCCAGGTGATGGAGCGCCAGCCCGTGTTGCCGTCGCGCTCGCAGAACGCTGCGACGGCCGGGCGGCGCTCTGCCCAGTACGCCACGAAATCCGGCAGGCCGCGCTGTGCCAGCTTGGGTGCCGGTGCCGCGCTGCGCAGCAGCAGGGAGCCGTCCTGGCGTTGCTCCACCAGGGTCTCGCGCTCGGTGAAAACGGTGGCACGGTATTCCGCCGCGGGCGGGCGCGCGGATACGGTAGTGGTCATGGTTGTTGTCTCCTCAAGTCCGGCTCTCATGCCGGCTCTTTGTCGTGGCATCCTGGCCCTTGGCATGCAGGATGGCTTGTGTGGTTAGCGTAGGCCGCGGATCGAAAGACCGCCGCCACCCGCGTCAGGTGGGTTCCACGGCCTTCGGCAAGGGAGCCACCCAGGTGCGGTTGAGCACTTTGTCCCTCGGCCAATATGTGAATGAAGCGGCTCGCGGGCCCTTGCACCGAGATGCCGGTCGGCTGCGCGTAGTTGGTGAACTGCTGGCGCGTCACGTCCATCAGCACCAGCGGATAGCCGTAGAGGTAGGCATCCCGCGCGATGCTCTGCATCGCTTCCGCACGCAGGCCCGGCTCTGCCTGCGCGCAGGCAAACCCGGACCACGCCAGCGCTGCGGCCAATCCGATGGCGCAGCGTAGCGTCTTCATGCTTGCTTTCATGGCATCGTGCCTCGACCACCTGGCTGCCTTCAGCTGGCCTTTGCCTGCTGCGGGGCCCGTCCCGCCGTGGCATAGGCCCCGCCCAGACTGCGGATGTAGTTCAGCGGGGAAAGGCCCTGTTCCGCCGCTACCTTGTTGAGCGCCAGCTCGATCAGTCCTGCGTCTGTCACATTGATAAAGTTGCCGTCGGCGTCGAAGTTCACGTTGGCGCCAAAGACCAGCATGAAGGCATCTGTGGGATCGGTATTGGAGGCAGGCGTCATGAACTGGTGCACTGAACCGCCTGGCTCATACAAATAGCAGCCGGCCGTCTGCGGCTGGCCGGGATACTCCGCGTAGTGCCAGGAGCCCGACAGCGTGAACATATGGACCGTCCCGGTGTGGAAATGCCTGGGCAACACCGTTCCCGGCGCAAACCGCACGCGCAGGCCCCAGATGCCGTTCTGCGCGTCGAGGAAGAGCGGGCAGACGTCCAGGCCTGGTGCCAGCACGTCCTTGACCCACACTTCCCGGCTGGTGTCGATCGTGAGCAGTTTGTCCTGGTGCGTGATCGGGAATGGCATTGCCATCTTTGTCTCCTTTGTAAGGGTTGCGCGTGCCGCGTTCCTTCGCGTACCCTGACTTTGCAATGCGGAGAGTCTCGGCGCTTGACTTTTTGCGCCACTCGATTACCATCAGGCGTCAACACAATGCGGCGCAGCAGGCACATGCAAGCAGCCGCTGCTCTGCTAACGCTTTGCATGACCGCGCAACCATGAAGCCCCTGATTCGTGCCGGTTGCCTCGCCGGCTACACCGAACTGGCCAAATCGCTCGGGCTGAATGCGGCACGCGAACTGCGCCGCGCCGGCTTGCCGGCCAAATCCCTGGCAGACCCGGAAGCCCTGATACCCTATACCTCGGTGATGGAGCTGCTGGAGGCGTCGGCAGCAGAGAGTGGCAAGCCGGACTTTGGGCTGCGGCTGTCGTCGTTGCAGGACATCGAGATCCTTGGACCGCTGGCAGTGTTGATTCGCCATGCGCCGACGCTTGGAGAGGCGTTGCAGATGGCAGCCCGCTACGCCTTCGTGCATAGCCCGGCCATACGAGTCGGCGCCGAGCCGGTGGCCGGCAACCCGGCGCAAGTGGATTTGTGGTTCGAGATCGTGCTGCCGCAGCGCCCCGCCTGCGCGCAGACCATTGAGCTTTCTGTGGCACTCAGCCTGCGCATCATCCGGCTGCTGTCCAGGCAGCGGTTGCATGCGCCGCTCGCGCTGTTTCCCCACTCACGGGTTGGCGCCCTGGCCGACTATGCCGCGGCGCTGGGCTGCGAATGCCGGTTCTCGATGCCGCGCGCCGCAGTCCGGATAAGCGCCGCTGACCTGGAACGGCCGCTGCCGGAACACAATCCCCTGCTGCAGCAGATGGCACGCAGCTATCTGGAGCAGCACTTCGCACGCCCCGACATTCCGGTTGCCGACCAGGTCCGCACGCTGGTAAGGCGGTTCATGGGCATCGGCCCGGTGACGCAGGTGGCCATTTCAGAGGCACTGGCGGTGCCGTCGCGCACGCTGCAGCGCGCCCTGGCAAAAGAACAGACCAGCTTCGAAAGCATCCTCGACGAGGTCAGGCAAGACAGGCTGCGCGAATTGCTCGCACAGTCGCAGCCGCCCAGCCTGACCCAGATCTCATTGATCCTCGGGTACTCGCAGCAGGCAACGCTGACCCGGAGCTGCCACCGCTGGTTCGGCTACTCGCCGACGGAACTGGTCCGCAATCCACGTCTCTTGTCACGCCAGGCGTGAGTCCGCCCTGCCACCTTGCGCCAGTCCACAGCGGTTTCCCTGCCATGGCACGCCCTTGGCGCGGAATGTGAAAGCCCTGGCGCTCCGAATCAAGCGTCGGCACGGCGCCCAGCCGAAGATCGCGCTATCAGGCCCGACCTGCAACCGGCACACGGATGCCTGGGTTGAGCCGTCGCGACATACAAAGCCAGCACGCATTCGAACAAGGAACCAGCATGTCAATCTCATTGCAAGGAAACGTTGTACTCATTACCGGCGGTGCGCGCGGCATCGGTGCGGCCATGGCCAGCAGGTTCGCAGCAGCTGGCGCAAAGGTGATGGTCAGTGACCTCCTTGAGGGCCCGGGGCGCGCCACCGTTGCCGCCATCCTGGAATCAGGCTGCGAAGCCGACTTCGTGGCCCATGACGTGCGCGATGAAGCCGCCTGGCAGGCGGCGGTCGATGCCACCGTGCAGCGCTTTGGCTCACTGACTACGCTGGTCAACAACGCAGGCATCGAGACCTCAGCTCCGCTCACCGACATCGACGTGGACCAGATCGACCGCTTGCTCGCGGTCAACGTCCGGGGCCTGGTCCTCGGCATGAAGCACGGCATGCGTGCCATGCGCCCGGGTGGTTCCGCTGGCCGCGGGGGCTCCATCCTGAACCTGTCGTCGCTGGCGCAACTGCGCGCCAGTCCCGGCACGGGCGTCTATGCGGCCACCAAGGCGGCCGTGGACCGCCTGACGCGTGTCGGCGCAGCCGAAGGCGGGAAGCTGGGCGTGCGCGTGAACTGTCTCTACCCCGGCCTGATCCAGACCGAGATGCTGGAGCATCTGTTCGCGCAGCAGGTCACCATGGGCCTGGCGCCCGATGTGCAAAGCCTGCAGGCGCATCTCACCGGCCGCACGCCGCTGGGCCGGCTTGGCAGCGTCGACGACGTGGCCAATGCAGCGCTGTTCCTGAGTTCTGGCCTGGCCAGCTTCATTACCGGTATCGGGTTGTCTGTCGACGGCGGCATGGCATTGGCCTGAGATCATGCACGCGGCAGCGATTCATGGCTGCAAACCAGGCGGACGCAGCCCTTAATATCAGCCGCCAATAATTTTCAATTGACTGCCGCGGCCGTTGCCGCAGAATTCCGGAGAATCCGTAAGGTACCAAGTCACCACTTCCGAAAGAACAGGAGCGAAGAAGAACAATGAACTGGCTCACCACTGCCGCCGCTGCGGCCATCCTCGCGGGCGCCACGATGCAACCCGCTGTCGCGCAAGATCAGCGCACGGCCGGCACCACCGCACGACCCGCACAAGCCGGCCCGATTTCCGAACAGGAAGCCTACGAAATCGCCAGGGACGCGTACGTCTACGCCTACCCGCTGCTGTTGACGCAGATCACGCTGCAGAAGCTGACCAACTTCGCCGAGCCCGTTCCCGGCAATGTCTTTGGGCCTGCCAATCAGTTTCATCACGCACGGGCGTTTCCCAACCCGGAAGACAAGATCGTCATCCGGGAAAACGTAGACACGCTGTATTCCGCCGCAGTCCTTGACCTCAAGACGTCCCCGATGGTGCTGTCGGTGCCGGCGACCGACCGCTACTTCATGCTGCCGATGCTCAGCCTGTGGACGGACGTCTTCGCCGTTCCCGGCACCCGTACCACCGGGCGCAATACCGCCCGGAACTTCCTCGTGGTTGGTCCGCAATGGAGCGGCAAGGCGCCGGCAGGCCTGGAGGTCATCAAGAGCCCGACCAGCCTGGTATGGATCATCGGCAGGACACAAACCAATGGTGCTGCCGACTACGCCAACGTGCACAAGGTCCAGGATGGCTACAAGGTGACGCCGCTTGCCGCCTGGGGCAAGGCCAGTTACGTGCCACCCAAGGGCCGCGTCGACCCGCGCGTGGACATGAAGACCTCCCCGCCAGACCAGGTCGACAGAATGGACGCGGCAACGTATTTCGGTCGCTTTGCGGCGTTGTTGAAAGACAATCCCCCCAACCAGGTCGACTATCCCATCATCCACCGCCTCGAGCGTGCCGGCTTCAAGGCTGACAAAGGCTTCGACATCCCGGCCATGCCTGCTGCCACCCGGCAGGCCATCGAGCGCGGCCATGCCGCAGGCAAGCAACTGGTCCTGGCGGAAGGCCGCAAAGCAGCAGGCTTTGGCGGCAAGGGCTGGGTCTACACGACCCGCAGCGGAGCATACGGCGCGGACTATGTCTACCGTGCCGCCATTGCGCAATGCTGTGTCGGCGAGAATCTGCCGCAGGATGCAATCTACCCATCATTGTCGAGCGACAGCGAAGGGCGCCCACTGGATGGCAACAACCGCTACGTGTTGCGCTTCGCCAAGGGCAAGCTGCCGCCGGTGGATGGCTTCTGGTCGGTGACAGCCTATGACACCGCAGGCTACTTCATCCCGAATGCGCTAAAGCGCCATGCCATCGGCGACCGCGACAAGCTCGTTGCCAACGCGGATGGATCGGTGGACCTCTATGTCCAGGCCGACTCCCCCGGCAAAGACAAGGAAGCGAACTGGCTGCCGGTGGGCAAGGCGCCCTTCACGCTGCTGATGCGGCTCTACTCGCCGCGCGAGGAGGTCCTTGGCAGTGCCTGGACGCCGCCCGCGGTGGTGAAACAGTAACCGGGCGACGCGCCGGCGCTTCGCCGCCGGCGGGCATCGGGGTAATCCCGGCTGCGAACCTGCGCAGTATAGTTCGCGCCGGCTTCCGCGCAGAATGCACTAGATCATTCGCACGCCAGAAGGAGCCGCCATGCCGATCGATTTCACCCCTACTGCCGAACAAGGCGCGCTGCGGCAATCCGCCAGGCGCTTTGCCCAGCAGGTGCTCGCTGAAGTAGCGCCGGCGACGCGCCACCTTGCTACGCCGGAAGCACGCTTTGCCGCCACGCGGCCCATGTATGAGCAACTGATCGAAGCCGGCTTTCTGCGGCGCGTCATTCCTGCGCCCTTTGGCGGCGAAGGGAGCGGCGTACTGGACATGGCGATCCTGGCCGAGGAGTTCTATGCGGTCGACGTCAACGTGCCGCTTACCATGTTTGCCACGCTGCTGGGCCTGTTCCCGCTGATGCTCGCCGGCACGGCAGACCAGCACAAGCGCTATTTCGCGCCCTTCCTCGCATGCAGCGGCGCGCCGCTGGCGGCGCTGGCCAACACCGAGCCCGGTGGCAGCGCGAACTTCTCCGTGCCTGCGCCAGGCGCAGGTGTCAGGACGACCGCGCTTGTCGACGGCAATGAGTGGGTGATCAACGGCACCAAGAAATGGGTGTCGTCGGCAACTGGATGGGACGGCAAGGGTGCCGACCTGCTTTGCGTCGTATGCCGTTCGGACGCCGATGCCGATCCCGACCAGGCCATCAGCATCCTGGTAGTGGAGAAGCCGCCGCGCGGCATCGTGCCGGATGGCTGCACCGAATCCATGGGCCACCGCGCGCACTACACCCCGCAATTTCGCCTGGACAATGTTCGTGTGCCGCTGGACAGCGTGGTCGGCAATGTCGGCGGCGGCAAGGACCTGGTCGAGGCCAGCTTTTCCGGCACGGCGGCACTGGTCGGCATCATGTCGGTCGGTGTCATGCGCGCGGCCTTCGATTTTGCCTTGCACTTTGCGCGATCGGAGAAACGCGCCGGCACCGTCAACATCATTGAGCACCAGGCCGTGGGCTATGCGCTGGCCGATGCCAAGATGGCGATCGAAGCCTGCCACGCGCTGAGCTTGCGGGCCTGCAGCGCAATCGATGCCAGCGAGCCGGGTGCGCTGGAACTGGCGCTGCACGCCAAGGTGTTCTGTTCCGAGACGGCGGTCCGCGTGATTACCGACCTGATGCGCGTCGTGGGCATCGACAGCTACGACCACGCCCTGCCCTTGGCCGGCTTGCTGCAGGACGCGCTCGCTTTTCCCTTGTTCGACGGCGGCAACATGGGCGTACGGCGGCGCCAGTTGCACGACCTGCTGCGTGCGCCCTCCTACGATCCGCTGACCGCCTCCGCAAGCCGCTAAGCGGCGCTTAGCTCGGGTACGGCGGAAACGCCTCGGTCAGCACCCGGATCAGCCGGGACGTCGATGACACCCCGAGCTTCTGCCGGATGCTGCGCAGGTGGTGGTCCACCGTGGAATGCGAGCGCCCCAGCTCGCGGGCCATTTCCTTGTAGCTGAGCCCGCGTGCCACCAGGCGCGCGACGCGGACCTCCGATGCGGTCAGCTGGCAGGCATCGGCGGGCAGCGCCGCACCTTCGCCGCACCCTGCTTCCTGCTGCGCGGCGAGCTGGCGCGCCGTATGAAGAACAGGGCCAATCACGTCGGCCGCCACGCGTCTGAGCTGCATCGCATCCTGCTCCGACCAGCTTCGTGCCTTGTCCAGCTGGTCCAGGCAGATCAGGCCCACAGGCCTGGATTGATAGCGCACGCTCGTCGCAAGCTTGGACGCGGTATGCGCACTGGCCAGCGCCAGGCGAAAGGACGGGCTTAGCCGCGGGTCGCTGCGGATTTCCGTGAAAGCAATTGGCTCGCTGGTGATCCATAGCGACGCAACGCCGGCTTCGTGCGTATCGATCGGCATGCCTCCCATGTCCGGCACATCGCCGGATGCAACCGCCTGCGCCGAGGGCACGTAGTAGCGCTGCGCAGGCGTGTGGAATCCCGCGTCAACCCGGTCCACCGCAAAACGTGCCTGCAGCCATTGCGCGGCCACGCGCCAGCAGCGGCGCGCATCGTCCAGGCTCAGCAGCATTTCAGCGGCCAGTTCACGGCTGCCCGGCCAGGCCGGCGCACTGCCACTAGCCAGCAGCGAATCGCGCAGGTCTCGCTGTGCACCGAGCAGCACTGCTTCATAGCTTTGCGTGGTCATTTCGCCCCCTTGCGCGCGGTCAGACGGCTACCAGATTCGGCCAGTCGTGAGCGGCCGATCTTATAACCGACCGCGCGGTCGGTCAATTGCCCGGCCTGCCGTGCGCGGTGGCACTGGCATTGCGAATGTTCGCAATGGCCGGACATCCATCCCCTTGGGAGACTACGGGCTCGCCCACGATCCCGCGGGCAAACAGGAGACAAGAGATGATCCCGACGCTTCGGCACTTCATTGACGGGCAGGCCGTGGCCGCCTCCAGCGGTCTTACCCTTGACGTCGTCAGCCCGGTGACGGAGGCCGTTATCGCCACCATGGCCGCGGGCACGCGCGAGGATGTGGATCGTGCGGTACAGGCGGCCCGCGCGCAGCTGGATGGTGGCGAATGGGCGCGCATGTCGGGCGCGCAGCGCGGCCAGCTGATCGGCAGGCTTGCCGACCTGTGCGAACGCGATGCGGCGCAGCTCGGCCAGTACGATGCACAATCGATCGGTCGTCCGCCGGCGGAGCCGGCGCTGCTGGACTTGCCCAATGGCATCGCCACGCTGCGCCATGCGGCAGGCTGGGCCGACAGGATCGAAGGCCGCAGCATTCCCACGCCTGGCTACATGGGCATGCCAACGCTCTCGTACACGCGGCGCGAGCCGGTTGGCGTGGTGGCGGCGATCGTGCCATGGAACACGCCCTTCATGATCACCTGCTGGAAGATCGGGCCGGCGCTGGCGGCAGGCTGCACGGTGGTGCTGAAGCCGGCCGAGGAAACCCCGCAGTCCGCGCTGCACCTCGCGGCGCTGTGCAAGGAGGCGGGCATTCCCGACGGTGTGCTGAACGTCGTGACCGGCGCCGGCGAGGTGGTGGGCCGCGCGTTGTGCGAGCACCCCGGCGTGGACAAGATCACCTTTACCGGCAGCCCCGAGGTCGGGCGCGAGATCCAGCGTACTGCCGGGCCGCTGTTCAAGCGCGTGTCGCTGGAACTGGGCGGCAAGAGCCCGCAGATCGTGTTTGAAGATGCGCCACTGGACGCCGCCGTAAAAGGCTGCGCGATGGGACTGTTCTTTAACCAGGGACAGGTTTGCGCGGCCGGCTCGCGCATCCTGGTGCACCGCAGTCTTGCCGAGACGTTCGCTGGCGCGCTGGCGGAAGTGGCGGCATCGATCACGGTTGGCGACCCCGCCGGGGAAGGCGTGCAGATGGGTGCCGTCGCCAAGCGCGAGCAATTCGAGCGCATCAACGCCTACATCACGGACGGCATCCGCGAAGGCGCACAACTGCTGGCCGGCGGCGTCGCGACCCATACGCGCGGCTGGTTCGCGCGGCCCACCATCTTCGCGAAGGCGCACAACCACATGCGCATCGCGCAGGAGGAAATCTTCGGACCCGTGGGGACCGTGATTGCGTTCGACTCAGAGGACGAGGCAATCGCCCTGGCCAACGATTCGCGCTACGGCCTGGCCGCCACCGTCTGGACCACCGACCTGGCGCGGGCACACCGCGTGGCCCATGCGGTCAAGGCGGGTGCCATCGGCGTCAATTGCTGGGCGCCGATCGATGCGCGGCTGCCATGGGGCGGCATGAAGACCAGCGGCATCGGGCGCGAATGCGGGTTGTCCGGCGTGCTGGCCTACACCGAAGAGAAGACGGTCACGGTGCTGCTGGCGTAAGCCCGCGGTTCATGCCGCCGGCGGCGCGTTGCGGGCCAGGTTCTGGTCATAGCGCACACTCAACCAAATTGGAGTTCCACGATGCAAGCAGCAGTCATCCGCGCCTTTGGCGGACCCGAGCAGATCCAGCTGGAAGACATTGCCACCCCGGCGCCCGGCCCGGGCGAGGTGCTGGTCAAAATCCTGGCCGTCGGCGTGAACCGGCTGGACCACTACGTGCGCCTCGGACAGATTGCCCCGGCGTTGCCGTTCCCCCATATCCTCGGTTCGGACGCGGTCGGCGAAGTGGCCGGGCTGGGCGAAGGCGTGAGCCGCTTCGCCGTGGGCGAGCGTGTGATCGCGATGCCCGGCTATCCGACCGACGCGGCCGAAGCCGGCATCCGCCCGGTCACCGCGGCGGCCAGCTACGCCATCCCCGGCATTCAGATCCCGGGCACTTATGCCCAGTACATTGTCGTGCCCGAGACCTGGCTGCTGCGCGACACCACGGGCCTGCCGGCCGAACAGGTGGCAGCGTTGCCGGTTGCCTTGCTGATTGCCATCCGCTCGGTGCAGATCGTTGGCGAAGTTGCCGCGGGCGACCAGGTGCTGATTCATGCGGGCGCCTCCAGCACCGGCATGATGGCGATCCAGGTGGCGCGTGCCCTGGGTGCGCGCGTGGCGACCACGGTGCAGGACTCCGCATCGGCCGCTATCGCCAACGAGCTTGGCGCGGAACCGGTCATCAATACCAGCGAAGCGGATTTTGTCGAAGCGCTGCACGCCTGGACCGGCGGCCGGGGTGTCGATGTCGCGATCGACAACCTGGGTGGCGACGTCCTGCCCCGCACCATTGCCGCGGTGAAGCCGCTTGGCATCATCGTGGCCATGGGCTTCATGGCCGGCACGGATGTCACCTTCGATATCCGCAGCTTCTTCTTCGCGCAGAAACAGCTGCGCGGCACGCTGGTCGGCGACATCGAGGACTTCGCCGCCTGGCTCGACCCGATCAGGGAGGGCAAGATCCAGCCGCGCATTGACAGCGTGCTGCCCTTGTCGCAGGCTGCGGAGGCACACCGGCGCATCGCCAGCCACCAGGCCCGGGGCAGCATCGTGCTGCTGCCCTGGCAGGCATGATGCATTGCCGGCGTCATGCAAATCTCGCGGGAGTGCAGTCATGGCCGATGACGTGATGGAGCGCCTGGCGGCGCTTGGCATTGCCTTGCCCGAACCGAAGCCGCCGCTGGGTGCCTACCTGCCGGTGGTCGAGGCGGGTTCGATGCTGTTCGTATCGATGCAAGGCCCGGTCGTCGCCGGCCAGCCGAAACTGATCGGCCTGGTCGGCGGCGAGCTGACCGTGGAGGAAGGCCGGCTCGCGGCGAGGCTGGCCATCATGAATGCCCTGGCCCAGATGCATCACTACCTGGGGGGATTCGAGCGCGTCCGGCAGATCGTGCGCGTGGAGGGCTATATCGCGTGCACGGACGACTTCGAGCGCCATCCGCATGTGCTCGATGGCGCTTCGGAGCTCCTGGCGGCGGTGTTCGGGGACAGGGCCGGGCATGCGCGCTCGCTGTGCGGCGTGCGCAACCTGCCGGGCAGGCTTCCGGTGGCGGTCGCCGTCACCGCCGAGCTCATGGCACGATGAATGGAGGCATGCTGGCGCAAAAAGGCAAAGCGCGGGCGCGCGAAGGCAAGTCATCCTTCCACCTGGCTGGCAGTATCGGTGAGACCACCACACTGTCCCTACCGGAGACAAGGATGACAAAGACATTGCAAGGCAAGACCGCGCTGGTGACCGGCGCGGCGCAAGGCATGGGCCTGGCATTTGCGGAGATGCTGGCCGAAGCCGGCGCGCACGTGATTCTGACCGACATCCAGGCCGAGGCCGTCGCGGCACAAGCCACGCGCCTGACGCAACGCGGTCTATCCGTTCAGGGGCACACCCTGGACGTAGCCAGCGCCGAGGCCTGGGGCGCGCTGGTGAAGATGCTTGCGCGCCAGGACCGGACCGTCGACGTGCTGGTCAACAATGCCGGCATCGCCACCGGCGGCAGCATAGAGGATTGCACCCAGCAAGCGTGGCAGCGCGCGATGGAGATCAATGCCATGGGACCGTTCCTCGGGTGCCAGGCCGTGATCCCCGGCATGAAAGCGGCGGGCGGGGGCTCGATCATCAATATTTCATCGATCTTCGGCCTGGTGGGCGAGCCGTGGGCGGTGGCCTATTGCGCGTCCAAGGGCGCGGTCACGCAGCTCACGCGTTCGGCGGCCGTACAGCTCGCGCAGTATGGCATCCGCGTCAATTCGATCCATCCAGGGTTCGTCGAAACTCCAATGGTGACGCAGGCCATGGAGAGAATGCCGGCGGAATATGCTCAGCAATACCATGCCCGCACGGTCGGCCAGGTACCGGCCGGCCGCATCGCGGAGCCGGCCGACCTGGCCGGGGCGGTGCTGTTCCTTGCCAGCGACGCATCGCGCTACATGACGGGCACACAGATGGTCATTGACGGCGGCTTTGTCGCACGATGACCGGCAACGTCCAAGGGGACAGCCAATTTTCACAATGCGCGCGTGCTGCCGCGCACGGTGATCTACGACCCCGACCTGTCCCTGGGCATGCGCAGGGCCGCATCAGGCGGCAACGCGTTCCTCGTGGAATGGATAGTCGATGTAGCCGACGTCCGTACCGCCGAAGAACGTGTCGCGGTCGTAGGAGTTCAGCGGCAGCCTGCGGCGCAGCCGTTCGGGCAGATCAGGGTTGGAAATGAAGTCACGGCCGAATGCCACCAGGTCGGCGTCGCCGGCGGCGATGATCGCTTCGGCGCTATCGCCCTTGAAGCCGCCTGCGGCGATGATCGTGCCGCTGTAGAACTCGCGGATCAGTTGCGAGGCCACCGGGTTGGGGTTCCGGCTCTCGTCCTCGACATTCCCCCGCACGCGCGGCTCGATCAGGTGCAGGTAGGCGAGATTGAGCTTGCCCAGTTCGGCGGCCACGTAGGTGAACAGGCCTTCCGGGTCGCTGTCGGACATGTCTCCAAACGAGCCGCTCGGGCCCAGGCGCACCGCGACCCTGTCGCCACCCCAGACAGAGATCACCGCCCGAGTGGTTTCGAGCAGGAAGCGCGCGCGGTTCTCGAACGAACCACCGTAGCGGTCCGTGCGCTTGTTGCTGCCGTCCTGCAAGAACTGGTCAAACAAGTAGCCATTGGCGGCGTGCAGTTCGACCCCGTCGAATCCGGCTTCAAGGCCACGCTCGGCGGCACGACGGAAGCTCTCGACGAGTTCTGCGATTTCCTCGATCTCCAGTGCGCGATTCGGCGTGTTGGCAACCCAGCCCGCCTTCGTATATGCCACACCGCCGTGGGGAATCGCCGACGGGCCTACCGGTTGGCTGGCCTCTGGCTGAACTTCCGAGTTCGACTGGCGACCGGCATGGTACAGCTGCAGGAAAATCCTGCCGCCCTTGGCATGCACGGCATCGGTGACCAGGCGCCAGCCCGCGATCTGGCTGTCGTCATAAAGCCCGGGGGCGCCAAGGTAGCCGTTGCCATTGGGTGCGGCGATGGTGGCTTCACTGATCAGCAGTGCGCCGGGCGAGGTGCGCTGGGCATAGTATTCGGCCATCAATGAGCCGGGGATGGCACCTTCCCCGGCGCGCATGCGTGTGAGCGGGGCCAGCACGACACGGTGCTTGAACTCGTAGGCACCGACCTGGACTGGCGTAAACAGCGTGGACATCGATAACTCCTGCTTGTGAATGAATTGGCGCGCGTGCGAAGGGGCACGCGACAAGGACGCCCTCCGGGCAATCCCGTGCTCAACCGGCAGCCATCGCATCGTTGAACTCGTTGAACCAGGCGTGCTCGTTGGGCCCCGGATTGGCGCGCATGTTCACGGCGGGGCCCACCAGTATTTCGTTGGCTTCCGTGCCCAGTTGTTCGATCGCGCCCGCGATGAATGCTTCAAGAGGCATCGCGCGCTCCTCCTCGCTGCTGTTCAGCAACTCGGTGCGGACCCAGGGTGGCGCGATCTCGATGACCGAGACCTTGCTGTCCCCAAGCAGATAGCGTTGGGAGAGCGTGTAGGAATGCAAGGCCGCCTTGGTCGCGCTGTACACGGCCGTGAGTGCCAGGGGCACAAAGCCAAGTACCGAAGTGACATTGGCCACGACGGCGCCCTCTTGCGTCTTCAGGTGATCGATCAGCGCCGAGGTCATGCGTATCGGCCCGAGCAGATTGGTCTCGACGGTTGAGGTCAGCAGCTCGTCGTCGACCGGGCCGCCAGCGCCATCGGGCAACATGATGCCGGCGTTGTTGATCAGCACGTTGAGCCCGGGATGGTCGGCAATCAGCCTGGCAGCGACCTTTGCGATATCCGCCGGATCGGTGATGTCGAGCGATACCGCCTGCATGCCGGGGTTCGCATCGATCGTCGCTTGCAGACGCTCCGCGCGTCGGCCGGAGATGATGACCTGGTTGCCGAGCTTGTGGAGCGCTTCGGCGAGACCGCGGCCAATGCCCGAACCGCCGCCGGTGATGAATACGGTGTTACCTGTGAGTTTCATGATGACTCCAATGGAGATGACGGTTGGAGTCAGCGCGGAAAGCTGTTCCCGAACATGGGCAGGCCGCTTTTCGATTCGGCCTCGGTTGCCTCGTCCTGCAGCACGTCCCAATGCTCGGCGAGCACGCCATCGGCAATCCGCAGGATGTCGGCGGCAACCCAGGCAACGGGACGGCCATTGCCGGAAAAGCGCCCGTGGATGATCACGTAGTCGCCATCCGCCATGATCACGCCGGGCTCGTACCGCAAGGTCCGCGGCAGGGTCTTGATGAGGTTGAACAGGCCGTCGCGGCCCGGTTCGATATGCGCGCTGTGCTGGATATAGTCGGGCGACCAGAATCGTTCGGCGGCGGTGTAGTCGCGTTGATTGAAGAGCGTGTCGAACGCTTCGAGCACGAGAGCCTTGTTGGCGGCTTCGGTGGTAGTGGTCAAGTTGATTCTCCTGAGGGGTGGGTGCCGTGACGGATCGGCTTGAGCAAGGGTTGGTGACGTTTGATGTACATGACAGCCCCTGCGCTGTCCGTTCACTCAAACACAATTGTGATTGACATTGAGTTTTGGTGGTCGAAACCGAAAAGTCAAGTGCAATCACCATTGTGTTTGTCGAAGGCGGCTATACTTGAGGTGACAACTGCACAGAGGAGTGAGCGATGGGCGTCTCAAAACAGCAGGCGGCAGAGAACCGCCAAGCCATCATTGCGGCTTCGGAGAAGCTGTTCCGCGCGCACGGAATCGATGGTGTCGGCCTGAGCGCGCTGATGAAGGCCGCAGGCTTTACCCAGGGTGGCTTCTACAACCACTTTGAATCGAAGGAGGCGCTGGCGGCCGAAGTCGTGGCGACTGCGATGGACAAGGCCAACCACGATCTGAAGGAAGCCATCGCGGCGCCCATTGCACCGGGCGGCAACCGTTTGCGGCGACAGGTCGACTTTTACCTGTCCGGCACGCATTGCAGTGATATCGAGCAGGGTTGCGCGGTAGCCGGCCTCACCGTGGACGTCCGCCGGCTAGGCCACGAGGCGCAGGCGCGCTTTGCGAATGGCTTCGAGGAGATGATCGAAACCTTGACGGGGCTCGTCGCGGAGCAGCGCGCCGAAGGCATGGACAGCCAGGAAGCGCGTCGGGAGGCAATCGCGTTCTACAGCGAGATGGTAGGCGCGCTCATCCTGTCGCGCGCGATAGCCAGCGCCAATCCCGGGCTCGGGCAGGAAATACTGAATGCAAGCCGGCAGTCGCTTCTCAGGGATTTCGCACTGGAGGTGACAGAGGGCAAGCGGTAAAGGATGTCCAAGGCAATCGGCAACCCCGACCTCATGAGCTCGAGCGCGGCGCCGCCACGGTTGCGCGCTATGCTCAAGAGGAAGTTCTCGCGCGGCGACAGTTGCGAGCTGGATCGGCTGCAATGTCATGCGACGGCCGGCTTGCTCGCCGTTCCTTGCCCCCTTCCCGGAGATTGCGGCATGGCCATCCAGCTCAACCACACCATCGTCTTTTCTCATGACAAGAAGGTCTCCGCCGACTTCCTCTGCGAGATCCTCGGGCGTCCGCCGGCCGAGCCGTTCGGGCCGTTTCTCGGCGTCCGGCTGGACAATGACGTGACCCTGGACTTCATGGACGCGGAAGGCGATGTTGCCCTGCAGCACTATGCCTTCCTGGTCAGCGACGCCGAATTCGATCAGGGCTTTGCCCGCATCCGCGCGCGCAACCTGACGTACTGGGCGGACCCGTACCGCCGCCGCGCCGGCGAGGTCAACACGGACGATGGCGGCCGCCGGATCTACTTCGAGGATCCGAGCAAGCACTTTCTGGAGATCTTCACGAAGGGCTAGGACGCAAGCACCCGCTGCCGTGAGCCTTTGACGAGACACTGGCGCCCTGCCACGCCCGCTCGATGTTTTGCAGCGTTGACTGCGCTTGGTTGATGCGGTTGCACCCCATAGAATGAAGTTGCGCCTTGGAAAGCGGCTCTGGTTTCTGCCGCATCAAAGGAGGATGTCATGGAACTTCATATGCAATCGCATCGCTACACGCACCGCTGGCCGGACTGGCGTGCGGCGGCGCTGGCGGGCCTCGTCGCCGGGGTGGTATTCCTGGTGCTCGACTTGCTGGCGGCCATGTTGATGGGGGCCAGCGTCTGGAAGCCGCTGACCATGATCGCGGCCATCATGCTGGGCCCTGATGTGCTGGCGCAAGCTGCCACCTTCCAGATGAGCGTGCTGGTAGCAGCCGTGGTGGTCCACTTCGTGCTCTCTGTCGTGTTTGCGGTGATCCTGGCAGCGATCATGGCGCCGTTCCGTTTTGATTCGAGCGTCGGCATGGCCTCGGTGGTGGGGGCGCTGTTCGGCCTGGTCCTGTACCTGGTCAATTTCCACGGCATGACTGCCGCCTTCCCATGGTTTGCTGAAGCGCGAGGCTGGGTGACCGCCATTGCCCACATCGTGTTCGGCCTGGTCGCGGCTGACTCGTACCTGAAACTGGAGCGGCACGTGGATGCGTCCGCTGGCGGAACTGGCGGTACATAGGAGAGCAAGCGCAAAACGAGCAGCGGCAAGGCGCGTGATCCATGCAGACCGTCGCCTATCCCTATCAGCCAGTGCCTGAACGGGGCACCTTGACGTGCTTCCTGCTGGCCTTGTTCATGCACCTGCTGCTGGGTGTCCTGCTCTACTATGGCGTGCGCTGGCGCAGCGCGGCGCCGGAGGGCGTCGCGGCCGAACTGTGGGACGCGATCCCGGAAGCCGCAACCCCAGCGCCTGCAATCACGCCGGTGCCAAGCCCGAAGCCGGTCGAAGAGGAAGAGGCCGACATCTCGCTGCAGGAAAAGCAGCGCAAGGCAGCCGAGCAGGCCGCGCGCGACGAGGCACAAGCGCGGCAGCGCGAGAGCCAGGCCCGTGCCGAAGCAGCCCGCAAGGAGGCGCAGCACAAGGCGATGGAAGCGCAGCGCCAGTCCGACAATGCCCAGCGCCAGGGCGAACTGGCGCGGTTGCGGTCGCAGGCGGGCAATTCGGGCTCACGGGCCGGCTCCGGCTCCGGCGCAAAGCCTTCGTCCGGTTATGCCGAGCGGGTCCGGCAGCGGGTCAAGCCGAACATCATCTTCAATGAAGACGTCAGCGGCAATCCGGCGGCGGTGGTGGCCGTGGCCATGGCGCCGGATGGCTCAGTGCTGTCGACGCGGCTCGCCAAGTCAAGCGGCAATGCGGCCTGGGACAACGCCGTGCTGCGCGCGGTGCAGCGATCCGATCCGCTGCCGCGCGACGAGAACGGCGTCGCGCCCTCCAATATCCTCATTACCTTCTGGCCCAGGGACGAAGGCGGCTAGTCGCGCCGCCTCTTGCGCCCTAACCTGGTCTGCATGGATTTCCAGTGGAGCATGCGTGCCGGCCTCCCTGTCCAGGCGCTACGCCTCCACGTAGCCCTTGCGCAGTTTCTCCGCCACCAGCTTGTCCGCCTCGCGCCGCGCCCGCTCGGCGCTGTCGAACGCCTTCACGCTGGTCTGCCCAGCGCTGCCGATGCGGCCGTAGGTGACGGAGAGCTCCGTCCCGCGCACGCTGGCACGCCAGAACTTGCGCGACGTGCCCTGCTCGAAGCGCAGCGTCCGCACCAGCTCCGCTTGCGCAGCCGATGCCGTCGCCGCGTCCGTCCGGGCCTCGCCCGTTGACGCCGCATCCTGCACCGCGGCCGGCTTCGCCAACGGTGCCGGGATCTCGACCTCCACGTCCAGCGCGCGATCCTCGCCATCGGCCAGCATGGCCTCGATGCGGGCCAGCACCGCTTCCGCATCGTCGAGCCAGTCCTTGCCGGGGATGTCCAGCACACGCCAGCCGAAGCTGCGCAGGATGCCGGGGCGGAATACATAGCGCTCGGCGGTATCCGGCACCGCCTCGGACGGCGTATCGAGCAGGATCGCCAGCGCGTAGCCTTGGCCCGACGGATCGGCGATGGCCAGGTCGCAGCGGAACTGCGAGCGGCCGACGTTGGCGTGCACCTGGTGGCCGCGCGCACGCAGCGCCTCGGCCAGTGCGTCGCGGATGCTGTCCGGCGTGGCCTCGCGCGTGAAGGCGTCGCGCGCGCCCGGGTTCAGCGCGCCCAGCACCGCCTGGGCGCGCTCGAACCGGCCGCGCGCGCTCGCCTGCGCGAACTGCAGGAACGCACGCAGCGCCGCCGCGCCGTCGTTGTGCACGTTGGTGATCGCCTCGGCCTGGATCGTCGATACCACCGCCATCCGATGGCGCGCGCGGCTGAAGATCACGTTCAGGCGCTTCTCGCCGCCGCGCTGGTTGATCGGGCCGAAGTTCATCAGCATCTTGCCGTCCGGTCCTGGCGCGTAGCAGATGCTCAGGATGATGACGTCGCGCTCGTCGCCCTGCACGTTCTCCAGGTTCTTGACGAACAGCCCGTTGAACTGGTCGTCGTCCTCGCGCACATACTCGCGTTCGAGGCGCATTGCGAAGTCCGCATCCTCGGCGGCCAGCGCCTCGAGCGCGGACTCGATGGCGCCCTGCTGCGCCTCGGAAAACGCCACGATGCCCAGGCTCAGCCCGGTCTCGCGCCGCAGCAACTCGCGCACGGTCCGGGCGATGTAGCCCGCCTCGGGCGCATTGCGGCGGTCGGCGTAGACGCCGTCGGCCAGCCGGTGGAAGCTGACCGGCCGCGCCAGCAGCGCGTCGGCGCCCGCGATGCCGGCATCCTCCTGGTCCGAGCGCAGCGCAGGCGCCTCGTCCTCGGCCTGCTCCAGCAAACGGTCGGGAATGGTGACCAGGCGCCCGTCGTAGAAGGCCGCGTTGGAAAAGCTGATGAGCGATTCGTGACGGCTGCGGTAGTGCCACGCCAGCAGCGTGGCAGGCAGGTTGCGCGCGGCCTGGTTCAGCAGGCTGTCCGAATCGAGATTGATCGCAATGCGGTCGCCCTCCTCTTCCACGACGATCTCGTCGTCGCCCTCGGCGCCGCCGGCCGTGAAGAAGCTTGTCGGCGGCAGCTGCATCTCGTCGCCGACCACCACCACCTGGCGCGCGCGGCTCAGCGCGGGCACGGCCTCCTCGGTCGGAATCTGGCTGGCCTCGTCGAAGATCACCACGTCGAACAGGTCCGGCGACAGCGGCAGCGTGTCGGACACCGACAATGGACTCATCAGCCAGATCGGCTTCAGGTCGTTGATGACGATGCCGGTCTCGTCGTCGGAGAGATCGCGGATCGAGCGGTGGCGCATGCTCTTGCCGAACTCGTGCTCCAGTTCACGGCGGCCCGTGGCGTATTGTTTCTTGAACGTCTTGCCGTCGGCGTCCAGCATCGTGGCCGACAGCGAGGACACGCGCACGTGCTCGGCGAACTGCTTGTGCCGCGTGGCGCGCACCACTTGAGCATTCAGCGCGAGCAGCTCGCGCTGACCCTGTGCCACGGCGCGCGCGGCCTGCGCCAGCGCCGCGCCGCCGAAGCGCGCCAGCACCGGGTTCTCGCGCGAGAGACGGCGCAGCGCCTCGTCAGCCACCAGCGCCTCCAGCTGTGACGGCGCATGGTCGAGCCACTGCAGCGTGGCGGCGCACGCGGGGTCGCCCGCATGCACCGCGCGCAAGAGAGGCAACAGGTCGGGCAGGTCGTCCAGCGCCTCGCGCAGGTCGCGCAGCAGTTCGGCGATGTCGCCGAGGCGCGCGTCGGATGCCAGCACCAGCCCGTCGCGCACACGCTGCGCGAGCTTCTCCAGCGCCTCGCGCGCACCGGCTTCGGCGCGCGCCGCGGCGACCGGGTCGACGGCCTGGCGCAGGTGCGCGACCAGCTCGCGCGGGCCTGCGCCCGACTGCAGGCGCTGCTCGAGTTCACCGAGCGCGCGCAGGAAGGCCTGCATCTCGCTCACGCCGTAGCGGCGGCGGCTGTCGGCATCGGCCGCTGCCAGCGCGGCACTAGCGGCGTGCTCGGCGGCCAGCGCTTCCAGCACCTTGCCGTAGCCCGGGTGGACGGCGTGCTTGCCGAAGTCATAGCGGCGCTTCAGTTCGCCGCGCAGTCGCCACCATGCGGGCTGCAGCCAGCGCGCGAACGACGGCTCCAGCCGCCGCGCGAGCGCCAGCGCCGATTCGGTATCGCCGGCGCTCAGCTTGTCTTGCCAGTTCGAGGTTGCGGCCTGCGCATCGGCGAGTGCCTGCGCGCGCCGCTCCAGGTCCGCGCGAACCTCGCGCTGCGCGCCTTGCGCCGGCGAGGCCGGATCGAGCAGGTCCAGGTGCGCGGCCAGGCCCGTGTCGAGCAGCCACTGGCTGTCGGCGGCAATCGCGCGTGCCTGTTCCAGGCCGGTGTCCTGGCCGGTCAGGCTCGCGGTACTGTCCAGCAGCGGGTCGAGCGCATCGAACAGCGCCTCGGCGTCATGGCACAGCTGCTCGGCGCGGCCATACGCGCGCTCGTCGGCGAGCAATTGCGGGGACAAGCGCGCGAACGGATGCGCGGCCAGGCTGTCGACACCGAAGCGTTCGCGCATCGCGCGGTGCACGCGGTGCGCGAGATCGCGCTGACGGTCCCATGCGGCCAGCGCCGGCAGGCGCTCGCGCATGGCAGGCCCCGCGTCCGGCATGGCGGGCAGCGCGGCCACGCGGCGCAGCAACGCGCGCACGCTGTCGCCGAGCGCCTCCGGCGCGGCGGCCATCGCCGACTCGAACGCGTCGATACGCTGCTGGTGCGCGGCCAGCGCCTCGGCCACCTGCGCGCGGCGCGCCGCCAGCGTGTCCCCGTCGTGCGGCTGCGCGATCCACTGCTCGTAGCAGGCGCGCAGGTCGGCAATGAAGGCCTTCTTGTCGGTCTGCGAGTCGTGGATCAGGCTGCACAGCGAGTCCAGCCCGCTTTGCTTGAGCCGATGGAACACCACGTCGAGCGCGGCGCGCTTCTCGCAGACGAACAGCACGCGCTTGCCGCGTCCGGCGTAGTCGGCGATCAGGTTGGTGATGGTCTGCGACTTGCCCGTGCCCGGCGGGCCCTGGATGATAAAGCTGCGCTGGCTGCGCGCCAGGCCGACCGCGGCGTTCTGGGTCGCGTCGGCCGCCACCACGTTCCACTGCTCGGCCGGTGCGAGCGGCGCGGGCGCGTGCGTCTCCACGTCGTGCGGATCGATCGAGAACACGCGGTCGAACGCTGGATTGGCGCCGGGCTCGTCCAGCAACTGCGCGTAATCGCGCACCAGCGACATCTTGCGGTAGTTGAAGTTGGCGAGCGTCACCTGCGTCAGGTCCAGGTCCCAGGCATAACGGTGGCCTTCGGACTCCTCCAGCACGTAGCCCTGGCGCTCTTCGCTTTGCGCGGCGGCGGGGCTGCTCATGTGGGGCTGGCGCGGGCCGGCTCCCGGCGCGGCACCCGCCTCGAAACGCTGCGGCAGTTCGCTCGGCCGCACCCAATGCTCGAACAGCGCGCGCCCCAGCGGCCGGTAGTCGTCCTGCGCATAGCTGTACGGCGGCAGCCAGCCGCCGCTGCGCGCGGCGGCCGTGCCCGGCCTGCGGCGCTGGAACTGCTGCATCCGCTGCAGCGCCTTCTGCCGCACCAGCCGCACCGCGGCCTTGTCGACCAGGCGCAGCTCCACCGAGGGCTCCGAGCGGCGAATCTGCGCGAGGATGCCGGCATGGATCTCCTCGATCGAGGTCTTGTCGAGATCCACGGTCTCGTCCAGCCGGATGTCGTACAGCTGGTGCAGGTAGTGGCGCAGCACCGGGTTGAACTCGGCCTCGCCGCCCGCGCATTGGATCACGTACTGGTCGCGCACACCCTTGCGTTTGACCAGCTCCACCGGCAGCCACAGCAGCGGTGTCACGATGCGCTCGTCCGGCGCCTCTTTCAGGTTGTGCCAGCGCAGGAACGCCACCACCAGGCGCAGGTTGCTGAAGCCGTATTCGGCGCGGTCGCGGCGGGTCTCGGCGATCAGGCGGTCGAGCGACGCCGGCAGGTAGGGCTGGTCGTCGAAGCGCAGCCAGCGCTGCAGCGACACCGGCTTGCCCGCCACCAGGTCGGCCGCGAACGGTCCGCCCCAGGTGCAGATGTGCTCGGGCCGCACGCTTTCGATCTGCAGCATCAGCGGCACGCTGGCCACGGTGACGTTGACGGCGGCCGCAGTCGGACGGAAGTGCAGCAGGCGGTTGCGCCGCGAGAGATCGAACAGGCGGTCGCGCAGGTGCGTGAGCACGGCGGCGCGGCGCGGCGTGGCACCCGTCGTGCCGGCCAGCGCGCGTTCGACGTCCAGGCCCAGCGGCTGCTCGCGCCACGTGCGCAGCCGGGTCGCCAGCGCGGCGACATCGGTGGCGCGGTCGTGGCGGTTGATCTCGGTCATCTCGACGATCACCGCGGCGACGATCGGATGCAAGCGCTCGTGCAGCAGGAACAGGTTGCGGCGCTGCGCGACGAAACTGCGCAGGTCGTCCTCATCGGCGAAGTCCAGGCCGCAGGCCAGGCTCGCGAGCACCATGCCGAGCAGGAAGACGTCGCCGATCTCGTCGTGGTGGCCAAGCAGGCGTTCCCAGCTGGCCGGGCCGCGTAGATAGGCCGGGCGTTCGACCGGCGCCGTCGCGTCAAGCTGCAACGCCAGGTCGGCCTGGTCGCGCTGTCCGTCATCGGCGTGGCCGAGCTGCAGCGCACCGACGATGTTCAGGCCCGAGGCCGGATGCGGCTGCACGCGATGCACCGCGCCGATGTCCATGACCGGGGCTTCGCCATCGGGCCGGCGCAAGCGCAGCCCGCCGTCCTCGTCCACCAGGATGCTGTCGGGATCGAGCGCGGCCACCCTGCCCTGCGCGTGCAGCGCGGCGACCTGCGCGAACAGCGGCAGCACCAGCACCAGGACGTCGTCGGTGGGCAATGCCGCGCCCGCCTGCGCGTCGACCAGGGCGCGCAGCGTGCGCGGCTCCCTGCTGCCGGTCATATCCGGAATGGTGTGGGTGCCGTGGGTCGTGCTGTCAGTCATGCCCGGCCCTCCCTGGCCAGTTCGCGGTGGAGTTGGCGCTGGAATCGGTCCAGCTCGCGCTTGCCGAAGCCCGCGTCGCGGCGCAGGTTGCCTTGCAGCGCTTCCAGGCTGCCGAGCGCCTGCGCCACCTGGCCGGCGCGCAGCAGCGCCGCGTCCTGCTGGTCGGGGTCGGCGAGCGCCAGGTCCATCATCAGTGCGTTGAGGTAGCCGCGCACGCTGTCGTCGGCCACGTCCGGCCCCAACGCCTCGGGGCCGATCGCCGGTTCGTCGTCGCGCCAGTCGGGGCACATCATCCGCACCTGCGCGAGCACCGCCTCGCTCGCCAGCGCCGTGCCGGCGAGGAAGTGGGCCAGGAAGCCGCGCGTCAGTGCCTGCAGGCGGACCTGTCCCGGCAGGTCCAGCTTCTCCAGCGCCAGCGGGCCGTGCAGCCGGGTTTCGATCCATGGATCGAGATCGGCCGCGCCCTCCCACCACAGCGCCAGCGCGCGCGCCCGGATAAAGGTCTCGGGATGGCTGTGGGCGGCGCTTGCGCCCGCCTCGTGGGATTCGATCTCGGCCGCCTGGCGCAGGTAGGCGGCCGCGTCCACGCTGCCGATGCCGGTCTGCACCTTGACCAGCGTCGACACGGCCGGCGCCACCGCGCCGGCGGCCACGGCGCCGCCGCGGTCGGCGAACAGCTCGGTGTGCAGCGCGTAGCGGCGCCAGGTCTCGCGATGGCTGGCGCTGGCGCCGGGCGCGGCCAGCGCGTCGTTCAGGATGCGGTCGGCCACCAGGAACTGGCCGTCGTCGCGCGACCACAGCAGGTAGTGGGCCAGTTCGTGGCCGAACACCGCCAGCAGCTCCGGCGGCGACAGCCGATCCAGCAGCGGCCCCTGCAGGATTATGTGGACCTCGCCCGGCACGTAGACCAGCGAAGCATTCATGTCATGGCCCGGCGACTGGTAAAGCGTCGCTGGGGCGTCGATGCCGAGCCGCGCCATCGCCTCGGCCAGCGCCGCGTGCACGTCGGCATGCGCGTCCGCCTCGATGCGGTAGGTGTCGCGCAGCAGCATCGAGCGCAGTGCCTCGCGTTGATCGGCGCCGGTCGCGCGGGCGCCGGCCCAGCGCCAGACCTCGGGCTCATGGCGGCGCAGGTAGTCGACCACCGTTGCGTGATAGGCCAGCGGCACCAGCGCGCCGCGATCCGGGGCGTGAGAGTCCATGCGGGACATTCCAGGGTTGCGTGGAGGCGATTCTACAGGGGGAACATGGCGTAGGCGCCGTCCATCAGCGCGGGCAATGCCCGCATTGGCATGGCCAGCTTGACGCTGTCGAGACTAGTCGGAGGCGGGGAATGCCGGCGCGGGAAGCGGCTGACGGCTAAAGCTGTTGGTTTGGGCGGGCGGCTATTACGCCGCAAGTTTGTTTCTGCCCAACATTTGCTCCGCCAACCGAGCGAAATTCGCTGATGACGGGGCTGCGACTCCATTTTTGTCGGTCCGCATCCGGTGGCACAGCTTCTGCGTATAAGCGAGAGGACGCCCGCAGCGTTCTGCCCTTCTTACCGCAAATCGGAGTACCGCCATGATCCGCCAGCTCGCCAACACGATCTTCGCCACCGCCGCGATTGCAGCCGCCTGCACTGCCGGCATTGCCCATGCCGCCGCCCGCGACAGCGCTCCTGCCGGAGACAAGTCCGGCTACACCTTCCGCGTCGACATGCGCGACGTCTATAGCGATGGTGCGCGGACCAGCCGCTTCGACGTTTTCATCGACGGTACCCGCGTTGAGGCTCCCGCCGTCAACGAGCACTCCGTTTCTGGCCTGGACCGCAGTGGCGTGTCGGCCGATCCTGCCCGCAAATTCGACGTCTACACTGACGGCGCCCTGGCCGGCATGGACCGCAGCGGTCCTTCAGCCGATCCCGCGCGCAAGTTCGACGTCTATACCGATGGCGCCTTGGCATAAGCCCGTGCACAGCGGGCCTGCCTCAGGCAGGCAGCCATCTTCAAACGCGCTTGTGCGCCCTTTGGAACGTATTTCTCCCGGCTCCAAAGGGCGCTTTTTTGCGGGCGTCAGCCCAGTTCCGGGTAGTCGACGTAGCCGTGCGCACCACTGCCGCCGTACAGCGAGGCGTCTTCAAAGGGACGGTTCAGCGGCTTGTTTTCGCGGAAGCGGCGCGGCAGGTCGGGGTTGGTGATCATCTTGCGGCCGAACGAGACCATGTCTGCACTGCCGCTACGAATCGCCTGTTCGGCCATCTCCTTGGAATAGCCGTTGTTGACCATCCATACACCGGTGTACAGGCGGTGCAGCGCCTCATAATCGAAAGGCGCGTTGTCACGCGGGCCGCCCGTGTGGCCTTCCACGATGTGGATATACACCGGGTGCAGCTTCTCCAGTTCACGCACGACATGTTCGAATAGCGGCTGTGGGTTGCTCTCCAGCGCGTCGTTGACGGGCGACACCGGTGCCAGGCGAACGCCGACCCGGTTGGCACCAATTTCTCCGATCACGGCGGCCATGACCTCAAGCAGGAAACGCGCGCGGTTTTCAATGCTGCCGCCATATGCGTCGGTGCGCTTGTTGGTGCCGTCGCGCAGGAAAGCGTCAAGCAGGTAGCCGTGCGCACCATGGACTTCGACACCGTCGAAGCCTGCCTGAACGGCGTTGGCCGCAGCGATGCGGAAGTCGTCCACGATGCCAGCGATCTCTGCAGCCTCAAGCTCACGCGGGACCGAGCATTCGACGTAGCCCTTGCCGCTGATATAGGTCTTGGCATTGGCGGCGATGGCCGACGGTGCGACCGGGGGCTGGTTGTCCGGCTGGAAGTGCGTGTGCGACATGCGGCCGGTGTGCCAGATCTGCAGAAAGATCCTGCCGCCCTTCGCGTGGACCGCGTCGGTCACCTTCTTCCAGGCAGCGATCTGCTCTGGGGTGTAGATGCCCGGCGTATTGGTGTAGCCCTGGGCAGTGGTTGAGACCTGAGTGGCTTCGGCGATGATCAGGCCCACGCTGGCGCGCTGGCTGTAGTACTCGACCACCATGTCGGTCGGCACGAGGTTATCGTCGGCCCGGCTGCGCGTGAGCGGCGCCATGGCCATGCGGTTGGCAAGTTCGAGCTTGCCCAGCTTGATCGGCTGGAACAGCGCATCGGCGAGGAAGGCTTCGTTCTGTACACCCATGAATCACTTACTCCGTGGTTGGTCTATGGCTTGTTGCGGCCAGAACCGCCGTAGCGGCCGGCTGGAACAGGTGGTCAAACATCAGGTCGACGCTGCGGCGCAGCGGCTCGACAGAGCCTTCGAGCTTCATGCGCAGCAAGGCGCCCTCCCAGGCATCCCACGCCAGCCCGGATAGCTCGGCAGCTGCGATGTCGGTGCGGATATCGCCGTGCGCCTGAGCCTCGCTGATCATGCCGGCGAGGCGTTCGCGCCACGCCAGTTGCGCGGCTTGCAGGGCGGCCCGGCAGACTTCGCTCGACAAGGCGATCTCCGCCGCGAAGTTACCTATCAGGCACCCAGCCTGCAGCTTCCTCGATTCGTGGTACGCAATCATCCGGGCAAAGACGTAGCGGATTGCTGCCATTGGCGCAGACGGCGCCTCATCGATCATCGCCTCCCACGACCGCTGCAGGAAACCCGCGTATTGCGCGACGATGACCGCCGCGAACGCTTCCTTGCTCTCGAAATGGTTGTAGAAGGACCCCTTCGGCACGCCGGCGTGGTCGGTGATCTGCTGGATGCCGGTGGCGTTGTAGCCGTGGCGCGTAAACAGTTCGCGCCCCGCCTTCGTCAAACGGTTGGGGATGTCGGTCTTGTCTGCAGTGCGTGCCATGGCGGAATAATATGACCAGTCGTCTTAAGATGTCAAACGGCACTGCGCAAGCGTAGGCAAGGACGCATTTCCGGCCCTCTTTCGGGCACACGATATTTTTCCTTGACAAGGGAAGACCCATGTTCCAATATGCATTCCATCGCATGAGATTTAAACGGATGCGATGCAAATACAACTGACAACGACCAGAGATCCAAACCATGAGCAAGATCGAAAAAGTCCTCGCCACCGGCAAGACCCACACCACGCACAGCAGCGCCGGCGTTACCTCGCGCGGCCACAACGGCACGCTGGACATCGCGCTGTCGCCCGGCAACAGCACCACCCCGGCGCACGTGTTCACGACCGTCCAGCCCCACCCGACCGCGGAACAACTGTTCGCGGGCGCCTGGTCGGCGTGCTACATCGCCGCGGTCGGCCTGGTGGCCAAGGAGATGGAGCTGGAACTGCCGTCCGACCTGGCCGTGGACATCGAAGTCGACCTGGGCCAGACCGGCACCGAGTACTTCCTGCAGGCACGCCTGAACCTGCGCGCGCCGGGCCTGGCGCAGGATGTCGCTACGCAACTGGCTCACGCCGCCGATGCAATCTGCCCCTATTCGAAGGCAACGCGCGGCAATATCGAGGTGGCGCTGAACGTGTTTACGTCGTAACTCCCTGACCTTCTCGTTATTTCTAATTAGTCGTATGCGATCAACGCGCATACGACTAAACACCACCTAATACAAGGATGCATGCCATGACCACGCTCACCTCCATCGCCCGCTACACCGTTGTCGCCGCCGCCCTGTTGACCGCCGCCGCCGCGCAAGCCGCCGGTTCGGCGCGCGACCCTTTCACCGAGGGCGCCCGCTCGGTCACCGGCGCAGCCGATCCGTACACCGACGGCGCACGCTCGGTACACGGCACGCGCAGCCCGTACTACGACGGCGCCCGCAGCAAGGTCGACCCTTACCTCGACGGCGCACGCGCCTGAGACCGCGTAGCGCCGCGGAGGCCAGATCGTGCGCACGATTCTCTGCCGGTTCCGGGCGCCCTTCCCTCGGGCTCCAGGAACCGCCGCGGAAAGTTATAGCACCTGCGATAAAATCGCACACGATCTATAATCGACGCTTGCGATCCATCCGTCTTTGGCCAACGAGGCAGCAAATGAAACCCACCGACACGCCCGCCGCAACCCCTACGCTCTCGGACTTCCTGTGCTTCGCGGTCTATTCCGCGAACCTCGCCTTCGGCAAGGCCTACAAGCCGATCCTTGAACAACTGGGGCTGACCTATACGCAATACATCACCATCGTTGCGCTATGGGAGCAGGACGACCTGACAGTCGGCAGCCTGGGAGAGAAGCTGTTTCTCGAATCGAACACCCTGACGCCGATCCTGAAGAAGCTGGAGGCGATGGGCTACGTGGAGCGGCAGCGCGACCCCGAAGACGAGCGCCAGGTACGCGTGCGCCTGACCAAGGCCGGCCGCAAGCTGCGCGAACAGCGCCTGGAAACCAGCCTCGCCGGAGCGACCGGCCTGGCCCCGGACGAATTCGCCCGGATCCAGAAGGCAGTTGCGTCGCTGCGCAACAACCTGATCCAGTCGGTGAAAGACAGCGAATGAACCAGCACACAGGATCCATAGCCATGACCAGCACAGCCGTCCAGTACAGCCCGATCAGCTGCGAGTTCCACGACCGCCTGGAAGACCTCGCCACCGTGCGCAGGCCCACGCGGATCCACTATCGCGACGCCGATGGCTTGCTCCAGCAGCGCACCGCGACCATTACCGACGTGTACAGCCGGGGCGGCGCCGAATATCTGACGCTCAAGACTGGCGAGACCCTGCGCCTGGACCAGCTCATGGAAGTCGACGGCGAGAAGCTCGCGGACTACTGAGCCCGCAAGATTCCGAACCGCCAAAGACAAAACCCCTCGCAGCACACGCTGTCGAGGGGTTTTGGGAATAAGAGCCTGGCGATGACCTACTTTCACACGGGTATCCGCACTAT
>NZ_JBSVZB010000054.1:0-37643 GCF_054072015.1 Cupriavidus sp. CP313
GAGGCAAACTACTATCGGCAGCTTCAAATCCCTGCCGCTGAACTGCTATTAACTTAAACCAACCAGCCTCCACGATTCCCGGGGCGGTTCATATGCTGCACTGATTGCTGCCTTCGCCGTCCGGTGTGTCCTCGGCAACAACAGTCTGGCCTTCGTTGTAGTAGGGGAGGATGGTGTTTTCGATCAGGTCCCGAATCGCTGCCCCGGACTCGCGATTGCTTTGCAGCCAGTTGTATCCGCCCGCCCAAACGTCGAACTGGTAGTTGGCTGCATGGAGGATCTCCTCCCGGGTCAGTGCCTCACCACTCGATGCTCCCCAGTCGGTTGGGGCATCCTGTCCGAACTCCGCTGCCCAGTTCTTCAAGTTGGCCTCGTTACGCTCGAAGTCATACTCGGCCAAGGAGTTCAGCAAGTGCTGGAGTTGACCCAGGAACGGGTGGTAGGACGAGCGCATCAACGTGCCCCAGCCGCGCGCCACCAATACATTCATCGGTAGACCGCTCTGGCCAGGATTAATTGGCCCGCTGGGATCGACTTCGACCGTTTCCGTTGCCAGATCACTGGCGCGATCCTTCGTATTCTTGAACAAATAGCTGAACAACTGGGCGATCAGGTCTGCTGCGCCGCGCAGGTCTGCGTTGGGCGGACGCCAGACAATGCTCTTTCCCTCCCTTTTCCGGAGGTTGGTTCCCATGATGCCGGGCAGAAAGACGACGGGGATGACGTAAGGTTTGGCAAGAACGATCTTCTCGCGTTGGTCCTCAGTCGGGGTCAGGGTCGCAGAACAATATAGGTCGCCGTTGTTGTCGACGATGCTCTGGTAGAGAACGGGGCTCGCTTCGGCCATGGCGTTGCTCGCAGGTGATATTGGCTGGGCAGGCTGCCACGGAGCCAGCACATCACCCGCAGCAGCATTGTTCGCCGCGCACGGTAACCGTTATTCGTTGAGGAAGGAAGGTGGTTTAGTCAGAAATCGCAGTTGTTCTCAATGGAATGAAAATTCCAATAAAGATTAAGGGATTTCCTATATCAATTTCATGTAGTCATGATTTATAGGGCGTTATGTTGCTAGTTCGTCCGTGTCGTCAAGTAGGAAGAGTTAGTGCCCAAAGAAATGGCGCCGGCACGGTACCCGGTGCCGGCGCCATTCAGTTGCCGCAGCCTTACCTCAACTGCTGCGCAAACTCATCCAGCTGCGTAATGCAGATGCCCCAGCCTTCATAAAACCCCAGCTCCTCATGCTGCTTGCGCGTGGCCTCATCCGGATGCATCACGCGCGCAATGTAGCGGGTGCCGTCACCCTCGTCAGCCATGGTGATGACCGCGGTCATCGACAGCCACGGCTTGTTGGGCCGATACCCGGCCACCAGGGCCGAGGTGGAGACGATCTTCTCCATCGGCACGATCTCCAGGAAGCATCCCGGGTTGTCGCTGACGCCGCCGTCCGGGCCTTTCATGAGCGTATGGAAGGCACCGCCGGGGCGCATGTCGAAGGCCAGGACCTCGGTGGTCCAGGGTTTAGGGCACCACCATTCCTTGAGCAGCTTGGGATCGCTCCATGCACGCCAGACCTTGGCACGCGGGGCCTTGAGCAGGCGCGAGATGACCAGGTCCTGGCTTTCAGGGCTGGTGGCGTTTTCATTCGGCATCTGACTGTTCCTCCTGATGAAGGGCTTCGACAAAGGCGGCCAGGCGGTCGGTACGGGCCTCCCACATGGCGCGCTGGTCGGCCAGCCATTGCTGCGCGTCTGACAGCGGTTGCGGTACCAGTTCGCAAGTGCGCACGCGCCCCGTCTTGCGCGAGCGGATCAGGCCGCTGCGCTCCAGCACCTGCAGGTGCTTCAGGAACGAGGGCAGTGCCATCGTGAACGGTGCCGCCAGCGCCGAGACCGTTTCCGGCCCGCGGCCGAGCACGCTGACGATGGCGCGGCGAGTCGGGTCCGCCAGCGCGTAGAACACGTCGGAAAGCGGGGAAATATCGACAGCCTGGGACACGTCAGCAAACTCGGCACAATGGTTAGTCATGTGGCTAAGTATAGGGAGGCAATGGGAAACTGCAAGCGCAAAATGCAAGGCGCCCCGGGATCAGCCGGGGCGCCTTGCGATTGGGGAAGCGGGGCGGAGGCTATTGCTGCCGGACGTATGCCGCCAGCGCCTTGACTTCGTCCGCCTTCAATCCGGCAAACGGCGGCATCGGCACCGAACCCCATTTGCCGCTGCTGCCGCCGCGGATGCTGGCTTCCAGCTTGGCCTGTGCCTGCGCATCGCCCTTATAGCGGGTGGCGACTTCGTGATAAGCCGGCCCGACCACCTTCTGCGTCACGCTGTGGCAGCTCAGGCAGGCGTTCTTGGCCAGCAGGCCCTGCACGTCTACCGTGGCGGCAGCGGGCGTTGATGCGGCTGCGGATGCGGCGGGCTTGCCCGCCTTCTGCGCGATTGCCACGATCTCCGGATCCTTGATCTTGGCGGAGCCGTAGGCCACCGCGAGATAGGCGCCGAGCTGCTCGACCTCGCCATCGTCGATCGGCGCACCATAGGCCTGCTGCATTTTCTTCATCTCGGCGGTCCACTGCGTCAGGCTCAGGCCGGGCGGCTGGTAGGCGACGTAGTCGGCCGAATGGCAGATCGCGCATTTCTGCATGGCGATGCCGTAGCCGGGCAGTTTCGCGGGTTTGAGCTTGACGTTCTCCGCCGGCAGCTTGATGTCCTGGGGTGCCGCGGACGCGCTGCCCGCGCCCAGCAGGGCGAGCGCGAGCAGCATGGGGGTGATGGATCGATGCATGGCGCGCTCCTCAGGCAATGGTGACCGGCGTGGATTCAATGACGTTGCGGCGATAGCCGGCCGGGTTCCAGTTGGCCTTGGCAGGCTGCACCTCGCCCTGGACGCTGGTGGCGCGCACCATCAAGACCGCTGGGCCCTTGCGCGCGAACTTCACCGGCAGTTGCCAGGGGCGGAACGAGAAGCGGCCCAGGTCCTGGCCCAGCGTGGCGGCCTGCCAGCTTTGCCCGCCGTCGACCGATACCTCCACGGTACGGATGCCGGAGCCGCCGTCGAAGGCGATGCCTTTCAGTTCGACCGTGCGCCCCGCTGGCAGCACGCCGCCGGCGCCCACGCTGGTGATGAAGCTGCGCACCGCCAGCGTCGAGATCGGTCGCGTCTTGCTGGCGGGGGTGCCCGGCGCCACGCATTGGCAGTCGTTATCCGGTACGCGATAGCCCTTGGTCATGAAGAACGCGTCATGGCCTTCGAACGGGTGGTCCAGCACCTCGATCTCGGACAGGTGCTTGATCCAGTAGGTGCCGAAGTAACCCGGCACCACCAGCTTGATCGGATAGCCGTTGAGCAGCGGCAGGTCTTCGCCGTTCATGCCCCAGGCCAGCATCGGCTCGCCGTTCATCGCATGGGCGATATCGAGCGACTTGCGGAAGTCCGGCGTGCTCGGCAATACCGGCGTATCCAGCCCGTTGAACGTGACCACCTTGGCGCCGGCCTTGACGCCCGCGTGCTCCAGCACCTTGCGCAGCGGCACGCCGGTCCAGCGTGCATTGCCCATCGCGCCGTTGGCCAGTTGCGCGCCGAACACACGTGGCTCTGAGAAACCGCGGCTGTTGCCTGAACACTGGTTCACGGCGACGATGCCCACCGGATCCGCCAGCCGCTTCAGTTCATCGAGCGACAGCTTCAGCGGCTTGTTGACGTGGCCGCCGACCGTCAGGCGGAAGGTGGCAAGGTCTACCGACAGCGGAATGTTGGCCAGGTGGTAGCGCACGAAGAAGGCGTCGTTGGCGGTGATCGGCCCCTCGTTGAACGCGGAGAAGGGCGTCTCAAGGTGCGGCGGCCGGGTGCTGACGCGCACCAGCGGGCGCTTGCCCGGATAGCGCACCAGCGGGCGGGGCCCGTCGGCCAGGGTGACGCCATCGCTGATGCGCGCGGCCTGGGCGGCCAGTGCGCCGAGCGGGGAGGCGCTGAGGGCGAGCAGACCCGCGCCCTGGACGATGCGGCGCCGGGCCGGCAGCGGCTGGGCGGGGTCGGCAGATTCCGCCGGACTGTTCTTGTCTCGCATGGGGCGTCTCCTTCAGGGGCGTGTTGTGTCGCGCAAGGCGCTATGGCGGGTACTTTGAGGCCGCGGCATCAACTTGTGAAACGTGTTTTGCTGCTAGCACTTATCGATTTGATCGATATAGGGGAAGACCACAGGCGCTCCGCCGAGAAACCGCTTGCATCGCGAATTCCATTTCCCTACACTTACAAAAACGTTTTTGTTAGCGGAAATCGATAATATCCGAGGCGAATTGCGCACAGACGCAGCAAGTGGCTTGCGAGCCACCGGCACAACGCCCACACACCAAACGAGGAGCAAAGCATGTCCCACCCCGCACCCGCGCCGGTGGATGAACGGCTGCCATGGCGGCGCCTGTTTGTCTTCGGGCTTCAACACGTACTGGTCATGGCCGCGTCGCCGATCGCGTCCGTCTTCCTGATGAGCAAGGCGCTGAACTTCCCGCCAGCGCTGGCGGTGCAGCTGCTGAGTGCCACCTTTGTTATCTGCGGCCTTGGCACGCTGTTGCAGTCGCTTGGCAAGCGGGGCATCGGTGCCCGGCTGCCGTTTGTGATGCTGCCCGGCGGCGCCCCGATCGTGCTGTTTATCCTGATCGCGCAGCAGACTGACGTGCAGACCGCTGCCGGCGCGGTGATCCTGACCGGCGTCTTCTACTTCTGCGTGCTGCCGGTGTTCCGGCGCTGCCTGCGCTATTTCCCGCCGGTGGTGGTGGGGACGATGCTGCTGCTGGTGGCGATCAACCTGGCGCAGGTATCCGGCAAGCTGGTTGCCGGCCACCCGGCCGCGGGCAGCACGGTGGACCCGCTCAACCTGCTGCTGGCGTTCGCCACCATTGCCTGCACCGTGGCGGCATCGCGCCTGCTGTCGGGCATGCTGGCGCAGCTGGCGATCCTGCTCGGACTGCTGGGCGGTGCGCTGGTGGCCGGGCTGGCCGGCGCGTTTCAGCTTGGCCAGGTGTCGATGTCGCCGGTGTTCGCGTTGCCCACGCCGTTCCCGTTCGGGTGGCCGCATTTCGATGTGGTGGCCGCGATCCCGCTGATGGTGTTCGCCGTGATCTCGATGGTGGAGGCCACCGGCCAGACGCTGGCGATCAGCGATGCCGTGGGCCGGCCGGTTGACCAGCAGCGCGACGTGCCGCGCACCATCCGCGCCGATGCGCTGACTTCGCTGCTGGGCGGGATGTTCGGCACCTCGCTGATCATCACCAGCGGCGAGAACATCGGCATCGTGCGTGCCACCGGTGTGCGCTCGCGCTTCGTCACGGCGATGTCGGGCGCGATCCTGGTGGCGTTCGGGCTGCTGGTGCCGGTGTCGTCGCTGATCAGCGCGATCCCCGAGGCCGTGGTCGGCGGCACCGGGCTGGTGGTGTTCTGCATCGTCGGCACCATGGGCATCGACATGCTGCGCAAGGTGGACCTGCGCGACCACGCCAATATGTACGTGGTGGCCGTGGCGCTGGCCGTGGGCCTGCTGCCGATCCTGGTGCCCGGCATCTATGGCGGCTTGCCGGCCAACGTGCGCATCCTGGTGGGCAATGGCGTGGCCATGGGTGCCATTACCGCGGCGCTGCTCAACTTCCTGTTTTTCCATACGGGCCTGCGGGCCGCGGCAGCGGGCGCCGTCGCCCGCGACGATGCCGCCGCCACGCATTGACCCGGCTTCCTGAATTGCAATGACTTATCGTTCTGACTCGACGCCGGCCTGGCCCGGCGATACCAACCCGGCCCTGGTGCCGGACAGTTTCAGGCAGCCGCGCATCCTGCTGCCGGAATGGACCCTGCTGCGCCAGGGGGCGGTACGCGGCCACGCGGTGGTGGTGGAAGGTGGCCGCTTCACTGCAGTGGGCACGGCCGAGGAAGTCGCTGCGCGCTTCCCCGAGCTGGAAACCCTGCCGCTGCCGCGCATGCTGCTGATGCCCGGCATGATCGACACGCACCACCACCTGACGCAGTCGTTCGGCAAGTCGCTGGTGTTCGGCGAGCCGTCGGAGATCTTCCGCCGTGTGTGGGTGCCGCTGGAGGGCAGCCTGAAGGCGGAGCACCTGTACCTGTCGTCCAAGCTGGCGGCGCTGGAAGCGCTGCGCGGCGGCTTCACCACCGTGGTCGATGCCGGCACGCGCAGCGACGCCGGGCTGGACGCGGTCGCGCGCGCGGTCACCGATGCCGGCGTGCGCTGCGTGCTGGGCCTGATCTGCAACGACAAGCCCGGCGCCGAAACGCTCGACGCCGCGCCGATCCTGCGCCGTGCCGCCGCGCACCTGGACAAGTACGCCAGCGATCCGCTGGTGGCCCCGTCGCTGGCGATCTCGATTCCCGAGGTGGCCTCTGACGCGATGCTGCACCACGTCTACCAGTTGTGCGCCGAGTCCGGCCGTATCTTCCAGACGCACGCCAACGAGCACCTGGTGGCGGTGGAGCGCTCGCTCAACGCCTGCGGGCGCCGTCCGATCGAACATCTCGCGGCAGTCGGCGCACTGGGCCCGGCGGCGCTGCTGGCGCATGCCACGCTGGTGACGCCGCATGAGATCCGCTTGCTGGCCGACACCGGCACCGCGGTGGCCTACAACCCCGTGGCCAGCGCCTGGAAGGGCAACGCCGTGGCACCGGCCGAGACCATGGCTACCTTCGGCGTACGCCTGGGCCTGGGCACCGACGGCACCCGCAGCGACGGCTTCCGCCTGCTGGACTATGCCGAGGCCGCCCAGCGCTTCGCCTTCGGCATCGGCGTGGGCGATTCTTCCTGCGGCGCGGGCTGGCGCTGGGTCGACATGGCCACGCACGACGCGGCCGATGTGGCGGGCCTCGGTGCGCTCACCGGCGAGATCGCCGCGGGCAAGCGCGCCGACTTCCTGCTGGTCGACCTGGACGTACCGGAGCTGACACCGTCCTGGGACCTGACCTGGGAACTGGTGCGCCTGGCCAACCGCGACCAGATCCGCGCGGTCTTTGTCGATGGCAGCCTGCGCCTGTGGCAGGGCTGGCCCACGGACTGGGACGCACGCGCGCTGATGCGGGCGATCCACGCCATGGCCGAGGACACCATCGCCAACGCCCCGATCCGCAAGCTGCATGACGCCGCGGACGTGCACCGCGCGCGCCAAGCTGGCACGGAGGCATCTTGACCATGGACATGACGTTGTTCAGCGTCGGCGTGGCGGTCTTTACCGGCGCGCTGGTCCAGGGCGCGACCGGCATGGGCTTCGCGCTGATCGTGGTGCCGGTGCTGGCGCTGGCCGCGCCGGCGCTGCTGCCCGGCGCGCTGCTGCTGGCGATGCTGCCGCTCAACGCCTACGTGGCCTGGCGCGAGCGCCATGCCATCGACCTGCGCGGCGCAGGGTGGATCAGCGCCGGGCGGCTGGCCGGCACCTTCGGCGGGCTGTGGGTGCTGGTGGCGATGCCGATGGCATGGCTCAACGCGCTGGTCGGCGGCAGCACCATTGCCGCAGCGGTGGTGTCATTGCTGGCGCCGGCCTTTACGCCGGGGCGGCTGACCTTTGCCTCGACCGGCCTGATCACCGGCGTGACCGAGACCGCAACCGGTGTCGGCGGCCCGCCGCTGGCGCTGGCCTACCAGCATGCGCCGGTCGCGACGCTGCGCGCCACCGTGGCGCTGTGCTTCCTGGTCGGTGAATCGATCTCGCTGGTGGTGCTGGCGTTGAGCGACCGGCTCGGCATGGAGCAGGTGCTCTATGCCATCGGGCTGCTGCCGGTGCTGATCGTCGGCATGGTGGCCAGCCACCTGGTGCACAAGCGCATCAACCAGCGCATGCTGCGCAGCGGCGTGCTGGTGTTCGCGCTGGTCTCCGGTGCGGTGGTGCTGCTGCGCGGTTAGGCGTTTGGCGTGGACGACGCCCGTACCACTAGCTCAGGCGCGGGCCCGGTGATCACGTCGCGGCTGCGGTCGCCGGAAAGATGTGCGAACAGCAGCTCCACCGCCAGCGATGCCACGCGCTCCAGATGCAGGTTGACCGCGGTGATCGGCGGCTGCGCGCTGCGCGCGCGGATGCCGTCATAGCGCGTCGCCACCAGCACATCGTCGGGCACGCGCTTGCCCAGCCCTTGCAGGTGGGCCATGGCGCCCACCGCAAACGCATCCACCGGCGCGCACAGCGCATCGAGTGCCGGCATCTGCGCCAGCAATTGCGCGCAGGCGTCGGCGCCCGCGGCTTCGCCGTGTTCTTCGGCTGCCTTGACGATATGGCAGGGCAAGCCCATTGCCTGCGTGAACTCGCGGTAAGCGCGTTCGGTTTCCACATACGACTGCCGCGGCGCGGCGCCGATCATCAGGCCGATATGCCGGCGCCCGTGCCCGTGCAAATGCGCCAGCAGCAGCCGGGCGGTGTCGGCCGATTGCAGGTCGACGCAAGGCACCGGCGTGTCGGTCAGCGGCTCTCGCCCGATCGACACGATGCTGACGCCGCGCTCACGCAGGCGCGCGATATGCGGGTCGCCCGCGATCGGCTCGATCACGATCGCGCCGTCAATGTCCAGCGTATCGAGCAGGCCCCCGGCGCCTTCCAGCGGCGGCACCAGCACCACGCCCAGGCCGCGCCCCATTGCTGCCTCGGCGGCAATCGCCGCCACCTCCATCATGAACCCGAGCCGCGACGTGCCGCCCGCCACCGCGAACGGCATCGACGACAACAGCGCGATGCAGTTGGCGCGGCCCGACTGCAGCCGCTGCGCGCGCACGCTGGGCCGGTAGCCCAGCTCGGCGGCAACGCGCTTGACGCGCGCACGCGTGGCCGGATCCAGCACGCCGCGGTCGTTCAGCGCGTGCGACACCGTGGTCAGCGATACGCCGGCGGCGCGGGCGACGTCATGGATGGTGATGCGGCGAGGGCGGTCTGGCGTGGATTCGGTCATGCGGGACACGGGCGATGGTTCAGGGCGGAGCATACAACAGCGAGCAGCAAGGGGCAGGTTCAGCGGCGCGCGTTGGCACCGCTAGCTTCGGACGACAGCGCTTTCCAGTGTTCCCGCGTGAACCGATAGAGCACCTCCAGCGCTGGCGACAGCGAGCGCGCCGCCATGCGTGCAATGCCATAGCGGCCGCAGCGGCGCGGATCGGGCGGCATCGGCACTTCGGCCATCAGCCCGGCGGCACGCTCCTGCCGCGTGATCGAGAGCACGCCGAACAGCAGCGTATCGCTGGCCAGCGTCACGCTGCGCAGCATGTCGAGGTTGTCGCAATGCAGGGTGAAGAGCTTGTCCGGCGCGGCACCCGGTCCCCATAGCTCAGCCAGTTGCCGGCTGATGACGGTGCTGAGCGTGGTGGTTGCCACCGGGAAGGCGCGGATGGTCTCGATATCGATGCGGCGCTTGCGCAGGATCGGATGCCCGGCGCGGCATACCAGGCCCGCGGGTAGTTCACCCAATGGCTCCACGTCGATGTCGTCGGCTGCGCGCAGCACATAGGCATCGCCGACGATGGCGTCGATGGTCTCGTTGCGCAGTGCCTCCAGCAGGGCGCTGGTGGCGCCGGTCTCGGTGCGCACCTTGATGCGCGGGTGGGCCTGCGCCATGTGGATCAGGAATGGCGTCAGCAGCAGCGCCGCCGGCGCGGGCGCCACCCCAATCGTCAGCGAGCCTTCCTCGCCACCGCGCAGCAGGTCCAGGTCGCGCCGCAACTGGCGTTCTTCCAGCCGCATGCGGCGCGCGCGGTCGGCCACCAGTTCGCCGAACACCGTCAGGCGCGCGCGCCGCGCGCCGCGGTCAAAGAGTGGCGCCTTGAGCTCGTCTTCCAGCGCGCGGATGCTGCGGCTCAGCGCCGGCTGGGTCAGGTGTATGGCATGGGCCGCTTCGGAGAACGTGCCGTGCTCGACCACGGCGAGCAGGTGCAGAAGTTTCTGTGTGTCCATGCGGAAAACCATGCGCGTTGGTTATGGGAACGGTTCAACATTTGCATTTGAATCATACCTCCGCGCTTCCTATGATGACCGGAACACAAGAGCGGGCCGGTGACAGCACACACGGCGCCCGCCATCCACCGTCCATCGAAAATCGGAAATCGGAGAGACATCATGCTCAAGCTGTTTATCGGCCTAGGCCTGCCGTATATCGGCGTCATCGGGATGCTGCCCTGGGTGGCATCGGTCGAGCGCTTCGTGCTCGGCGTGCCCTTTATCTACGCCTGGATCTTTGCGTGGTTCGTGCTGACCTCCGGCTGCATGCTGGCGTGCTGGCTGCTTTTCGACCGCCACGCCGCCGACGCGGCGCATGAAGCCTAAACCGGGAGCCAGCCATGACTACAGCGGTATTCCTCGGCTTTATCGTCTTCTCGCTCTATCTCGCCGTCCGCTCAAAGAAGGGCCACGGCGCGCAGAGCGTGCATGATTTCTTCGTGGCGTCGCGGCAGTTCGGCGCCTACCTGGTGTTCTTCCTGGCAGCGGGAGAGATCTACAGCATCGGCACGATGGTGGGCTTTCCCGGTGGCATCTACGCCAAGGGGCCGACCTACGGGGTCTGGTTCCTCGGCTACATCCTGCTGGCGTATCCGCTCGGCTATTTCCTCGGGCCAAAGATCTGGCAGGCCGGCGCGCGCTATAACGCGATCACGCTGCCGGACCTGTTCAAGGGCCACTACGGCAGCCGCGCGCTGGAGCTGATCGTGGCGGGCTCGGCGATCCTGTTCCTGCTGCCCTGGGGCCAGTTGCAGTTCACCGGGCTGGTGGCGGCGCTCAAGGGGCTGGGCTGGGAGTTTGAGCCGGTGTACCTGGTGATGATCTCCGCGGCGCTGGCCTTTGCCTACATCGCCATCTCGGGCGTGCGCGCATCCGCCTATATCGCTATCCTCAAGGACATCCTGATGGTGGTGGCGATCGTCGCCACCGGCGTTGCGGTGGGCTGGAAGGCGGGTGTGGGCGACGTGTTCCATGCCGCCAGCATGCAGGTCAGCAACCAGATGAGCGACACCCAGCTGCGCTTCTCGATGAGCACCATGCTGTTCCAGGCGCTGGGCTTCTACGTGATGCCGTTCGCGGTGCAGAACTTCTTCACGGCCAAGAGCGCCAACACCATTCGGCGCACGCAGGTGGCGATGCCGCTGTACATGCTGATGTATCCGTTCCTGGTGCTGGCGTCGTACTACGCGATCAGCCAGAACCTGCAGCTCGCCTCCCCCAACGAGGCCTTCTTCGCGGCGGCGGTGCGGTTGTTGCCGGACTGGCTGCTCGGACTGGTGACCGCCGGCGCCGCGCTGTCGGGCCTGCTGGTGCTGGCCGGCATCTGCCTGGCGATCGGCCCCATCGTCACGCGCAACCTGCTGCCGGGCATGCCCGAGGCGCGCCAGAAGCAGGGCGCCAAGGTGGTGATCGTGATCTACCTGGTGCTGTCCATCGCCATGACGCTGGCCACGCCCAACCTGATGCTGACGCTGATCAACACCACCTACTACGGCGTGACGCAGTTCTTCCCTGGCGTGCTGGTGATCCTGTTCTCGCTGAAGGTGCGGCCGCTGGCGATTGCGCTCGGCATCGTCACCGGCCAGGCACTGGCGATCGCGTTGTATGTGCAGCAGGTCGATTTCGGCGGCATCAACCTCGGGCTGGTCAGCCTGGGCGTCAACCTGCTGGTGACCGCGCTGGTGAACTACGCACCCCGCCTGGCCCGCGTGCAGGCGGCGTGAATGAACGGACTCATGCAATCCATGACACAAGACGACACGGCGCGCACGCAGGTATTCGTGGCGCGCAAGATCCTCACGATGGAAGCCGGCCAGCCCGAGGCGACCCATGTCGCGGTGCGCGACGGCAAGATCCTTGCCGTGGGCGGCGCGGCCGAGATCGCCGGCTGGCCGGATGCGGTGCAGGTCGACACCTTCCGCGACAAGGTGCTGATGCCCGGGCTGGTCGAAGGCCATTGCCACCTGATGGAAGGCGCGATGTGGGATGCGGTCTACGTCGGCTACTTCGACCGCCGCGATCCGGACGGCAAGCTGTGGCGCGGCCTGCGCACGCTGGAGCAGGTGATCGATCGCCTGGCGGGCGCGGCTAGCCAGATGCATGACCCGGATACGCCGCTGCTGGCCTGGGGCTTCGACCCGATCTATTTCGGCGCCAGCCGGCTGTCGGTGCGCGAGCTGGATCGCGTCTCGGCCACGCGGCCCATCGTGGTGATGCATGCCAGCGTGCATCTGATGAACGTCAATTCCGCGATGCTGGCGCAGGCCGGCATCGACGAGGACACCGATATCGACGGCGTGCACAAGGACGCGCGGGGCTTGCCCACCGGCGAGCTGCAGGAATTCGCGGCGATGTTCCCGGTGCAGCGCGTGCTTGGCAGCGGCCTGTCGCTGGCGGCGGCCGAGAATGCCGACGCGGTGCGCCGCTTCGGCCGCGTGGCGCAACTGGCGGGCGTGACCACGGCGACTGACCTGGTCAACGACCTGTCGCCCAAGGGGCTGGAGACGCTGCAGGCGGTCACTGCCGAACCTGGCTTCCCGCTGCGCATCGTCCCGGCGTTCGCGCCGCAGCGCAATGCGCAGGGCGGGCCGGCCCGCGTGCAGGCAGCCGCGGCGGCCGGCACCGGCAAGCTGCACTTCGGCCCGGTCAAGTTCATCGTCGACGGCTCGATCCAGGGCTTTACCGCGCGCCTGCGCGCGCCGGGGTATGCCGGCGGCCAGGCCAATGGCTTGTGGCTGATCCCGCCCGAGCAACTGCTCGACGCCTTCACGCCGTTCCACCTGGCCGGCCTGCCGCTGCATATCCACACCAATGGCGATGAGGCGACCGAGGTGGTGCTGGACGTGCTTGAAGCCATGCTGTCACGCCATCCGTGCGCGGACCATCGCCATACGCTGCAGCACTGCCAGCTGGCGGACGAGGCACAGCTGGCGCGCGCGGCGCGGCTGGGCCTGTGCATCAACTTCTTCTCCAACCACCTGTACTACTGGGGCGATGCGCACGCCGGCCAGACCGTGGGACCGGCGCGGGCCGCGCGCATGAACCCGGCGGGCACTGCGCGCCGGCTGGGCATTCCGTTCGCGATCCATTCCGATGCGCCGATCACGCCGCTGAACCCGCTTTTCACGGCGTGGTGCGCGGTGCAGCGCCAGACGGCTTCCGGCCGCGTGCTGGGCGAAGCGGAGCGCTTGCCGGTCGCCGACGCGCTGCATGCCATCACCATGGGTGCGGCCTACACGCTGAAGCTCGATCACCGCATCGGCAGCATCGCGCCTGGCAAGCTGGCGGACTTCGCCGTGCTGGAAGATGACCCGACCGCAGTGGCTCCCGCATGCCTGAAGGACGTGCGCGTCTGGGGCACGGTACTGGGTGGGCGCCTGTTCCCGGCGCCGGCCCGATGAACGCGCGGGCTCCGGTCCAGCTGGTGGTGGTCGGCGGCTACCTTGGCGCCGGCAAGACCACCTTGCTGAACCGCCTGCTGGCCAACGCGCAGGGGCGTCGCATCGCAGTGCTGGTCAATGACTTCGGCGAGATCAATATCGATGCCGCGCTGATCCGCACGCGCAGCGACGATGTGATCCAGCTGGAGAACGGCTGTATCTGCTGCTCGATCGGCGGCCGGCTGGCCGATGCGCTGGTAGCCATCGCCGCGCGGGAGCAGCGGCCAGACTTGCTGGTGATCGAGGCCAGCGGCGTCTCGGACCCGCAGCGCATTGCGCAGGTCGGCTTGCTGGATCGGGCCTTTGCGCTCAATGCCGTGGTGGTGGCTGTGGACGTGACCGAGGTCGGCCACAGTCTGCACGATCCGCTGGTGGGCGACATGGTGCGGCAGCAGATCGCGGGGGCCTCGGTGGTGGTCCTGACCAAGGCAGACCTTGCCGATGCGGACGCGCTGGCATTGGCTGCCGCCACGGTCGACGGCATCGCGCCGCGTGCCGCGGTGCTGACCGCATGCGAGGGCGATGTTCCCTTGTCGGTCTTTGTCGACGCCGCCCTGCCGCACCCACACGGCGATGCCGTGCTGCAGGCGGGCGGGCACTGGCGGCGAGCCGTCGGCACCGTACACGCCGGCATCCGCAGCATTTCATACCAGACCGGCCGCGATTTCGACAAGATGCGGCTGCGGCAGGCGCTGAAGACGCTGCCGGTGCGCCTGCTGCGCGCGAAGGGTATGGTCAGGCTGGCAGCCGATCCGCGCCTGCACGAAATGCATGTGGTCGCGGGCCGCATGCGGCTGAGTCCGATGGCGCAAGGCGATGCGGCGGGGTCTGCACTGGTCTTTATCGGCGCCTTCGGTGCGGAGGAGGAGAGGCGTATCCGCGCCTGCCTCGATCTGGCGCTCGCCTGAGCGGGTGCGTGAGCGGCGCCGCTCAGGTGTGGAATTCTTCCGGTTCCGCGTGCGCTGGCCTTCCTTCCCAGCCGCCACGCTCGAACTCCGCAATCACCTGCGCCCCGAGCAGCAGCAAGGTCGCCGCAATCTCCAGGCTCAGCAGCACCACGATCGCCGTGGTCAGCGAGCCATAGACCCGGCTCACTTGCGACAACGTGGTGAAGTACCACGCCAGCACATGGCGGGAGACTTCCCACAGCACGGCCGCAATCAACGCGCCGCTCAGCGCATGCCGCAGCGACAGCCTGCCAACCGGCATCACCATGTAGATCGAAGTCAGCATCAGCACCTCGCCAATGAAGCCGAGCAGGTAGAGCAGGCCGGTCGAGAGCCGGCCTAGCGACCAGTCGCGGCCCAGCACTTCCACATGCCGTTCGCCGATGGCCAGCAGGCCGCCTGATACCACCGTGACCAGCAGCAGGCCCACGCTCAGTACCGCGATGTAGCAGTAGGGCAGTAGCGCCGAGACCAGGAAATGCCGGCGCCGGATCGCCACGCGGTGCTCGAAGATAACCGACATGGCATTCTCCAGCACGGTGAAGGCGAGCGAACTGAAGAACAACATGGTGCCCAGCAGCACCCAGCCGATCGTGCCACGGTTGCGCAGGAAGGCGGCAAGCTCGGTGAGCAGGGCCCTGGACTGCCCCGGCACCACCCACTCCAGGTAGCGCGCGAGCGTAGACAACAGCAGGTCTGCTCCGATCACGTGCGACAGTGCAATGATCATCAGGATCAGCAGCGGCACGATCGACAGCAGCGCGTAGTAGGCCACTGCGCCGGCCAGCAGCAGGCCCTGGTTGGCGCGAAACTGCCTGAGCGTGTGCCAGGCAAAGCGCCCCGGATGGCGGAGCAGGTCGCGGACGCGGGTGTCGGGAAGCTGCATGGAAGGCACCGGAGGTGGTGGTGATGACATTATGCGGCGGGTGGAGGCCGTGGCGATGTCCCCGCCACTCGGCAGTGCTGGAAAGTCTGCGAAAACTGCTCGTCAATGAGCAATTTCTGAAACTAAAAAGACTTATTTTTCAGTGGGTTGTAGAAGGTTCTATGGTAGAGTCACTTTGCTTGGAATCGTCACCGGGGAGGCTCTAATTCATGAGACTTGAGGATCGCATCCGTCGCTCCATCACCCAGCGCAAGGGCGCAGTGGTCTTGCGTTCCGATTTCGCTGGCATGGGTAGCTCTGCTCAGGTCGGCCGCGTGCTGTCCCGCCTCGTGGAGACCGGAAAGTTGGTTCGTGTCAGCAAAGGCGCCTTCGCCAAGACCCATATCAACAAATTCACGGGTAAGCCCTCGGCGAACGGCACCCTGGAAGACATCGCGTCAGAGCTCTTCCGGAAGCTGGGTATCGAGCTCTTTCCGAGCTTTCTTGTGGCTGAGTACAACAGCGGCCGGAGCACGCAGGTGCCCGTGACAAGTGTTGCCAATACTGGCCGCCGGCGCATAAGCCGCCAGGTGACGGTGGGGGCTCGTTCGGTGACTTATGAGAACCATTTCAGCCGCGTTGAGATCTGATATTTCCGATGCGGCCGATTCCGGCATGCTTTCGCGTTTGAAGCCTGCCGTTGCCGAGAAAGATCTCCATATCACCGATGCGCTGCATGCACTGGCAAATATCCGGTTGTCGCACGTTGCGTGGCACCGCATCCGCAGCAGGGGAGATCCCCGTCCCGCGCAAGTAGATGTCTCGACGCGCCTCGTCTTCGCTGGCGGCACGTGCCTTTCCAAGGCACACGGCCTGATTGAGCGAATGTCAGAAGACATCGATATGAAAGTCGTGCTCGAACCCGTTCCGGACGGATATGCGCTGCCCAAGGGACAGTCAGATCGCGCGAGACTCGGAGATCTTCACCAGAAGGTTCAAGAATGCATTGCTGGCCTTGGCTGAATGCGTGAGGCAACCGACCGTCACCAACCCAGTCACGCGCGATAGCCGGCGCTACTACTGCCTGATGGTTTCATATGGCGCTTGCTTTCAGGACTTCTCCGGTGTGTTGCGGCCGCAACTGAAGCTGGAGTTGATTCAGCGTCCACTCGAACTTGGCACCGAAGAACTGGAAATGGGCTACCTGCTCGACGAATTCCTCCCGCGCAAGCACCCGTTTCGCTTCTCCATGTCCTGCATATCTGTAGCCGAGACCCTGGCAGAGAAGGTGCTGTCGCTGCTGCGGCGCTGCGCCTGGAAGTGGGACGGACATCAGCGCTGCGCCTTTGATGCAACGCTGGTGCGTCACATCTACGATGTCTGGCGTATCGGCGAATGCAAGCCGGAAGCCATGATGGCGGCGCTCCAGATCTTTGCATTGTTGGTCGAAAAAGAACGGCTTGCGTTTCGCGGCCAGCATCCGGAGTTCGCTCACGATCCGTACACTGTGCTCTATCGCGCGCTGAAACGGGCCGATGGCGACTACACGTTGCGAGAGCATTTCGACAGGCGCCTTAAGCCGCTTCTCTTCGCCGCTGAAGAGCCAGACTTCCAGACCTGCTTCGCCACATTCCGTGCAATGGCGGGGTCCTTGCTAGGCTGCCTCCGGCGACCAGTGGTCCGCGCCTAACCAGGGGCCGGTGCCCGTTGTTGCCCTGCCCGACATTCCACCGGGTTGTGGTCCTATGCCGAATACGTCATTGTGGCCATGGCCGCTGACCGGCGCGACTACGCGGTGAATTCAGCCGGTGCCTGCGGCGCCCCGGCCGCCCGCCGCAAACACTCCAGCATCGCCACCACCGCCGCGCGCGACTGCGCGTCGTCACGCCAGTACATCGACACCGAGCCGAACCCCGCCAGCCGCAGCGGCACGATGCGCAGCGCGCCCAGCTCTTCCAGCCGGCGCGCGGTGCGGTGCGAGGCCAGGCCGATCATGTCGCTGTTGTTGAGCAACGTGAGATTCAGCACGGTGGAATTGCTCTCCACACAGTCCGCCGGCAGCGCGCGCTCGGCGCTTGCCAGCGCGCCCTCCAGCGCATTGCGGATGGGCGTGCCGCGCGGCCACACCACCCAGCGGTAGCGGTAAAGGTTGTCCCAGCCAATGCGCCCGCCTTGCAGCAGCGGGTGGCGGGGCCGGGCGACGAAGTGGATCGGCTCCATGTAGAGCGATTCGGTGCGCATCTGCGCGTCCTGCAGCTCGGGGGCCGAGCGGCCCACCACGATATCCAGCTCGCTGTGTGCCAGCTGGCTCATCAGCCGGTCCATGGTCGTTTCCACCAGCCGCACGCTGGCGCGTGGCATCTGCTGCAGCAATTGCAGCGCTGCCAGCGGCACGGTATCCGCCGCCGACGCGCCTGACGTACCCACCACCACAATCCCGCTGCCGCCGTCCCGCATGGCCTGCAGGTCGTCGCGCGCGGTATCCAGCTGGGCCTCGATCCGGCGTGCGTGCTCGATCAGCGACTCGCCGTAGGGCGTGGGCCGCAGCCCGCGCGCCTGGCGCTCGAACAGTGGCAGCCCGATATCGTCCTCCAGGTCCTTCAGCCATTTGGAAAGGCCCGGCTGGGTCGTGTTCAGCATGGCCGCCGACTGGCTCATATTGCCGGTCTCGGCCAGGCTCAGCAGCATCTGCAGGTTGCGCAGCCGCAATCTCTGGGTCCAGTCCATGGGGCTACCTATATGAAAAAACGTATCGATAAGATGAAAAGTTCATTTCAAATCTTATAGGGCCGGGCGTATAACGACAACAAGACGGTGCGCATCGACACAGGCACCCGCAAAGAGCGCTCCCCAAAGCACCCGCAAAAGTAACGGAGACAGCATGTCCGAGCACACCCCAGACCCGGCCCGCGTGGCCTATTACGAAGAAATCGGCCGCAGCCACATGACCCCGTTGTGGGAGTCGCTGCACGCGCTGGTGCCGCCGCAACCGCGGCCGCAGATCGTTCCCGCCATCTGGAAGTACGCCCAGATCCGCCCGCTGGTGATGCAGGCCGGCAGCGTGATCAGCGCCGAGGAAGCGGTGCGCCGCGTGCTGGTGCTGGAGAACCCGGGGATCCCGGGCAAGTCGAGCATCACCTCCACGCTGTACGCCGGCCTGCAGCTGATCCTGCCGGGCGAGATCGCGCCCAGCCACCGCCATACCCAGTCCGCGCTGCGCTTTATCGTCGAAGGCAAGGGCGCCTGGACCGCGGTCAACGGCGAGCGCACCACCATGCATCCCGGCGACTTCATCATCACGCCGTCGTGGACCTGGCATGACCATGGCAACCCTGCCGTCGAGGACGGCGGCGAGCCGGTGGTGTGGCTGGACGGGCTGGATATCCCACTGGTGCAGCAGTTCGATGCCGGGTTTGCCGAGAACTACCCGGAAGCCCAGCAGCCCGTGACCCGCGCCGAGGGCGACAGCTTTGCCCGCTTCGGCCACAACATGGTGCCGGTGCGGCACCGCGTGACCGATCCCACTTCGCCGATCTTCAGCTACCCATACGAGCGCTCGCGCGAGGCGCTGGACCAGCTCTACCGCAACGGCGAGCTCGATGCCTGGGACGGCGTCAAGCTGCGCTATGTCAACCCGGCCACCGGCGGCTGGCCGATGCCGACCATCGCCACCTTCATGCAGTACCTGCCGGCGGGCTTCCAGGGCAAGACCTACCGCAGCACCGACGCCACCATCTACAGCGTGGTGGAAGGGCGCGGCACGGTGCGCATCGGCGACGACCAGTTCCAGTTCGCGCCGCGCGATATTTTCGTGGCCCCGTCGTGGGCGCCGGTGCAGCTGGGCGCGCTGGAAGACGCGGTGCTGTTCAGCTATTCCGACCGGCCCGTGCTGTCCGCGATGAACCTGCTGCGCGAAGCGCGCACCTGAGCGTCCCGCAATCCTGATCCGACCGGCCCCGGGCGGTGCCTGCGCGCACCGCCGGAGGCTCCCGCTTACCTGACGACTTCCGGAAACTCCGAACCATGTCCTACGTCTTCACGCCTCCCGCCACCGTTTCCATCCCCGTTGCCGGCAGCGACGACCAGTTCGCCGTGCGCCGCGTCTACTGCGTGGGCCGCAACTACGCCGCCCATGCCCGCGAGATGGGCTTCGATCCCGACCGCGAGCCGCCGTTCTTCTTCTGCAAGCCGGCGGATGCCATCGTGCCGGTGCCGGCCGGCACCACGCTGGAACTGCCATACCCGGCGCAGACCCAGAACTACCACTACGAAGCCGAGCTGGTGGCCGTGATCGGCAAGGCTGGTTCGGATATCCCCGTCGAACAGGCGCTCGACCACGTGTGGGGCTATGCCGCCGGACTCGACATGACGCGCCGCGACCTGCAGATGAAGATGCGCGAGATGGGCCGCCCCTGGGAAATCGGCAAGGCCTTCGACGCCTCGGCCCCGGTGGCGCCGATCCACCGCGCCACCGACATCGGGCATCCGCTGCAGGCCGGCATCTGGCTGACGGTCAACGGAGAAACGAAGCAGCGCAGCGATGTGTCGCACCTGATCTGGTCGGTGGCCGAAACCGTGGCCTGCCTGTCGCAGTTCTTCCGCCTGGAGCCGGGTGACGTGATTTTTACCGGCACGCCCGAAGGCGTGGGCGCGGTCAAGGCGGGCGACACCATGGTCACCGGCGTCGACGGACTGGGCGAACTGACCGTGCGCGTGGTCTGAGCGCGCGCAGCGCAGCACACAGGCAATACCGATCATGCAGCTCTATAGCTTCTTCAACAGCTCCACGTCGTACCGGGTGCGCATCGCGCTGGCCCTGAAGGGCCTGCCGTACGACTACGTGCCCGTCAATATCCGCACCGGCCAGCACCGCGAGGCGGAATATGTGGAGGGCATCAACCCGTCCGCCTCGGTGCCCGCACTGGTGGACGGCAGCTTTACGCTGGGCCAGTCGTTCGCGATCATCGACTACCTGGACGCGCGCCACCCCGAGCCGCGCCTGATCCCGCAAGACCCGGTGCAGCGCGCGCGGGTGCTTGAACTGGCCACGCTGATCGGCTGCGACATCCACCCGGTCAACAACCTGCGCGTGTTGCGCTACCTGCAGGACGTGCTGCAAGTCACGCCCGCGCAGAAGGACGCGTGGTACCGCCACTGGATCGATGAGGGCATCGCCGGCGTGGAACGCTTGCTGGCGCTGCACGGGCATGGCAAGTGGTGCTTTGGCGATGCGCCCACGCTGGCCGACGTCACGCTGGTGCCGCAAGTCGCCAACGCGCTGCGCATGGGCTGCGACCTCAGCCCGTACCCGCGTGCCATGGCGGCCTATGCCCACGCCAGCGAGCACCCGGCCTTTGCCAGGGCGGCGCCTGCGCACCAGCCCGATTACACCGCCTGACGCCTGCGCGCAGGCCAGGAGACAAGCATGAGCAAATCCAACAACGCGACCGGCAAGGTCCTCATCATCGGCGGCGGCATCGGCGGCCTGGCCGCTGCGCTGGCGCTGGCACGCCAGGGCATCCGCATCGAACTGCTGGAGCAGGCCGAGCAGATCGGCGAGATCGGCGCGGGCATCCAGCTGGCCGCCAACGCCTTTGCCGCACTGGATGCGCTGGGCGTAGGCGAAGCGGCGCGCAGCCGGGCTGTCTTTACCGACTACCTCAGCCTGCGGGACGCGATCGACACCAGCGTGATCGCCGAGGTTGACGTCGGGCAGGCGTATCGTGAGCGCTTCGGCAACCCCTATGCGGTGATTCATCGCGCTGATATCCACCTGTCCATCCTGGAAGCGGTGCAGGACCATCCGCTGATCGCTTTCCGCACCAGCACGTGCGTGCAGCAGTTGCTGCAGGACGATCATGGCGTGACCGTGATCGACCAGCACGGCGAACACCACCGCGGCGATGCCGTGATCGGCTGCGACGGCGTCAAGTCCGCGATCCGCCAGGCGCTGATCGGCGACGAGCCGCGCGTCACCGGCCATGTGGTCTACCGCGCCGTGGTCGACGTCGCCAACATGCCGCAGGACCTGCAGGTCAATGCGCCGGTGGTGTGGGCCGGCCCGCATTGCCACCTGGTGCATTACCCGCTGCGCGGCGGCCAGCAGTACAACCTGGTGGTGACCTTCCACAGCCGCGAACAGGAGACCTGGGGCGTGCGCGACGGCAGCAAGGCAGAAGTGCTGTCGTACTTCGAAGGCATCCACCCGCTGCCCCACCAGATGCTGGACCGCCCGACCTCGTGGAAGCGCTGGGCCACCGCCGACCGCGACCCCGTGGAGCAATGGAGCTTCGGGCGCGCCACCATCCTCGGCGATGCCGCGCACCCGATGACGCAGTACGTCGCGCAGGGCGCGTGCCAGGCACTGGAAGATGCCGTCACGCTGGGCGAGGCGGTGAAGGTGGCGGGCGGCGATTTCGAAGCGGCGTTCAAGCTTTACGAGCAGGCCCGCATCCCGCGTACCGCCCGCGTGCTCTACGCCGCGCGCGACATGGGCCGCGTCTACCACGCCAAGGGTGTGGACCGCCTGGTGCGCAACAGCCTGTGGACCGGCCGCACGCAGGCGCAGTTCTACGACGCGCTGCAGTGGCTGCATGGCTGGCGTGCCGACAAGTGCCTGAGCACCACGCCGTGGCTGTAAGCCGCTGACGCAGCCTTTCTTCGCAGTAGACCCGAAACGATCTGGCGGCCGCCCATAAGGCCGCCGGGCGTGACTCGCCCCTAATCCTGGCATCAAGGAGGAGACAACCATGCCTGCCAGCCAACCCCTGAACGTCACCGCGTTCATCGACCGCCAGCCGCTGTCGGCGTTCCAGGTGAGCATCGTCGTGCTTTGCTTCCTGATCGTTGCGGTCGATGGCTTCGATACGGCGGCGATCGGCTTCATCGCACCAGCCATCCGCGCGGAATGGCAGTTGACGCCGGCCCAGCTGGCGCCGCTGTTCGGCGCCGGGCTCGGCGGCCTGATGGTCGGCGCCTTCCTCTTCGGCCCGCTGGCCGACCGCTTCGGCCGCAAGGGCGTGCTGGTGCTGTCCGTGCTGTTCTTCGGTGCCGCCAGCCTGGCCTCGGCCTGGTCGCATGACCTGTGGACGCTGGTGCTGCTGCGCTTCCTGACTGGGCTGGGCCTGGGCGGGGCCATGCCCAACGCCATCACGCTGACCTCGGAGTTCTGTCCGGAAAAGCGGCGCTCGTTCCTGGTCACGACCATGTTTTGCGGCTTCACGCTTGGCTCGGCTTTCGGCGGCCTGGCTTCCGCCGGGCTGATCGACGCCTTTGGCTGGCGCTCGGTGCTGGTGGCCGGCGGGGTCATGCCGCTGGTGCTGGCGGCGCTGCTGCAGTGGCTGCTGCCGGAATCGGTGCGCTACCTTGTGCTGGCCGGCAAGCAGCGCGAACGCATCGTCGCCACGCTGCAGAAGATCGCGCCGCAAGCCGACCTGCGCGACGCCACCTTCGCGGTCGGTGAACAGCGCAGCACCAGCTCGCCCGTGCGGCACCTGTTCCGGCCCGAACTGCTGCGGGGCACGCTGCTGTTCTGGCTGACGTTCTTCATGAGCCTGCTGGTGATCTACCTGCTGTCCAGCTGGCTGCCGACGCTGCTGCGCACTACCGGTCATTCGCTGCGCACGGCCGCGCTGGTGACAACGATGTTCCAGGTCGGCGGGACGGTAGGGGCGATTGCGCTGGGTTGGCTGATGGATCGGATCAATCCGCACTATGTGCTGGCGTCCAGCTATGCGCTGGCGGCGCTTGGCATTGCGGCGGTGGGCAGCGTTGCTTCCGAGCCGGTGGCTGCGGGCATGGCGGTGTTCCTTGCGGGCTTCTGCATCTCAGGGTCGCAGGTGGGTGCGAATGCGCTGTCTGCCAGCTTCTATCCGACGGACTGCCGTGCCACAGGCGTGAGCTGGGCCAACGGCGTGGGCCGGATGGGGTCGGTGGTGGGGTCGGTCGGCGGGGCGACCATGTTGTCGATGGGCCTGGGCATGCCGGCGTTGTTTGCGTTGATTGGCGTGCCGGCGCTGATCGCAGGGTTGTCGATGTTCTCGTTGGGGATGGTCAGGCGTCAGAGGGCAGTGGAGCGCCTGGCAGTCTGAAGGCGGGCGGCGGCGGGAGCCATTGGCTGAGGGGGAGGTGCATGGCCCGACCAACGGCCCGTCTTGTCCGACAGCCGGATCGCTGTGTCGTCACAGTCGGGTGAGGCCCGCATAGGCTGCGCGGCTCCGGGCCATCAGCCGAACACCGCCTCCCAGTCGACATCGCCCTTGTCGCGCGGCACGAGGTTCAGTTCGCGTTCCACGTGGTCCAGGTGCGCGAGCATCCTGGCGCAGGCGGTAGCGGCATCGCCGGCCTCGATCGCATCGACGATGCCGGAGTGCTCGTCATCGGGGCAGGCCGGCGCGTTCGGTGCGTTGTAGAGCGCGATGATCAGGCAGGTGAGCGGGCAAAGCTCCCCCATCAGCTTGATGAAAAAACTGTTGCCGCCCAGCTCTGCCAGCAGCATGTGGAATTCGCCCGTGAGCTTGATCAGGGTGCGATGGTCGTTAGCCGCGCGGGCGCGGGCCTCCTTGGCCAGGTGTTGGCGCAGGCGGCGCAGCTCGGCCTTGCCGGCGCGCGCGACCACATTGCAGACAATGTCACGTTCGACCACGCGGCGCGCCGCGAACAAGTCTTGTGCTTCCTGCACCGACGGACTGGTGACATAGGCGCCGCGGTTCGGATGCAGCTGCACCAGTCCTTCCTTGGCCAGGACCGTCAAGGCCTGCCGTATCTTCGTGCGGCTGACGCGAAAAGCCAGTGCGAGCCGTTCCTCGGCCAGCTTCATGCCAGGCGCGACGCGGTGCTCCATGATGGCCTGGCTGATGCGTTCGGCAATGGAAGGCGCCTCTGCTTTTGCGGCCATGCTGTGCTGGGTCGTCAACGTTATCCGCTCGATAGGTGGGGGCTCTGGGATGTTGGTGAAAGCAATCCAGATGCCAGGCAACGGCTGGCAATATTGTATACAAATTAAAACGGCCCGCCCACAAGAGACAGCACAAGAAAACAAGGGATTTCCCTCTTCGTGCTTCGGCCGTTGGGCGAGATATTCTTAATGGTTTCCATCATGGCTGTACACAATTTTGTGCACTAAAGTCGGGCAAGGAGCGGGGCGGAGCGAGTGCAGGTGGCACGGCGGCGGTGCGGGCTGGCCGCATGCCCCATGTCCGGCGCGGGCCGGGCCCGTGACCGGGCAGTGGCCCGGAACTTGCGTCCGCGTGCGGCAACGCAAGTAAGGGGACTCACATGGCAGGCACCACGACCAGGACAAGGGAGGCCAGGAAGGAAGCCGCGACGCGGGCCGCGGTGGCGCCGGCCGCCAGCGCCGACCCTCCGTCAAGGGAAGGGCGGGAGTGCCGGGACGGCGACAGCACGGTGCAGTCCCTGACGCGCGCGCTCCAGCTGATCGAACTGTTGTCCGATGACGACGAGGGCTACCGGCTGGTGGATCTGGCGGCACGCAGCGGCCTGTCTACGTCGACCGTCCATCGCCTGCTGACCACGCTGGAGCAGCGCCAGTTTGTCCAGTTCGATCGCGAGCGCAGCCTGTGGTACGTGGGCGTGCGTTGTTTCTCGGTGGGTGCCGCTTTCGCCCGCCGGCGCCGCATCAGCGAACTTGCCCTGCCGGTGATGCAACGGTTGAGCGCGCTGTCCGGGGAGACCGTCAACCTGGGCGTGGCCAGCGACGGGCAGATTGTTTTCGCCTGCCAGGCAGAGGGCCCCCACGGCAGCCGCGCGCTGGCCAGGCCGGGCCAGCGCGCGCCGCTGCATGGCACGGCCATGGGCCAGGCGGTGCTGGCCGCCAAGAGCGAGCCCGACGTGCTGCAATACCTGCGCACCTTTGGCCTGCCGCGCCTGACCAACAACACCATTGCGCGCCCCTCGCGTCTGCATGAGACGCTGGCCGAAGTGCGCCGGCGCGGCTATGCGGTGGACGACGAGCAGAATGCGGTCGGCCTGTGCTGCATTGCTGCCGCCATTTGTGACGAGCACGGCCGGCCCTTCGCCGCGGTCTCGCTGGCCGGTTCCAGCCAGCGCATCGTGCGTGCCCGCTTCGATGAGCTTGGCGCCTGGGTGCGTTGGGCTGCCACAGAGATCAGCGCTGCCTACGGCGGGCGCTGCACCCGGGTGCCCTGCCCGATGCCAGTGCCCGCAGCGTCTTTGCCTTTCCACGCGGGTGCGCCGGAAAGTTATTGATTCCTAAGGGTTTATTCAAGACGTTCCGGCGTGCGGGAAAGCCGCCGCGCGGGTCTGGCCATGCGCTTCAATGGAAGCAATATCACGACCGGCCCCCACCATGAAGACCCTGCTTGCCGATACCCCCTGGAGCCGACGGCTTGCCACCGGCATTGACCGTATTGCCATCCTGTGCGGATGGTGGCTGATCGTGCTGTCGGTGGCGACCTGCATCGAAATGCTGGGGCGCAAGCTGGGTGGTTTCAGCTTGCAGGGCATCGATGAAATCGGCGGCTATACCTACGCCATCCTTGGCACGTGCGGCTTTGCCTACACGCTGGTTGGGCGCGGCCATACCCGGGTGGACTTCCTGCTGACGCGCTTTCCCGTCAAGGTGCGGGCTGTGCTCAACCTGCTGGCGATGCTGAGCCTGGGTGCCGTGGCTGGACTCTGCCTCTGGCGCGCGGGCCATGTGCTGGTGGACACCATCGACCTGCACAGCACCGCGTCCACGCCGCTTGCCACGCCCCTGTGGATGCCCCAGGCCCTGTGGCTGGCAGGCTATGCCCTGTTTGCACTGGTGGCGGCCTGCGCTGCCTGGCACGCCATGCAGCTGCTGGTGCGGCGCGACTGGGCCCGCCTGAACAGCCAGTTCGGGCCGCAGACCCTGGCCGAGGAAATCGAAGCGGAGGCAGACATCCGTGTTGCCACCGCGCCCGCTGAGGGCAATGCCGCGGGCCAGGGCAGGGCTGAAAGCAAGAGCGAAGGAGCGGCAGCATGATCGGTCCCATTGAAATCCTGCTCGGGCTGTGCCTGATGATGGGGCTGATGTTCCTTGGCTTCCATGTGGCCACGAGCATGCTGGTGGTGGGCGTGGCCGGGGCGCTGGTTTATTTCGGCATGCCCGCGATCGACGCATTGGGCGAACAGTTGTGGGCGGCCGGTGAGGACTACCTGCTGCTGTCGATCCCGCTCTATATCCTGCTGGGCGAGATCCTGATGCGCGGTGGCGCGACGGACAAGATGTACCAGTCGCTCGGCGACTGGCTGAACCGCCTGCCGGGCGGCCTGCTGCATACCAATATCGGTGCCTCGGCATTGTTCTCGGCGGTTTCCGGATCATCGGTGGCCACCGCGGCGACGATTTCCACGGTCGCGCTGCCTTCCTTCCGCAATCGCGGCTACGACCAGCGCATGGTGCTGGGCTCGATCGCGGCCGGCGCCAGCCTGGGCAACCTGATCCCGCCCGGCGTGGCCTTCATCATCTACGGCTCGATGACCAATACCTCGGCGGCGCGGCTGTATGTGGCGGGCGTGCTGCCTGGGGCCATCATGACCGTGCTCTTCCTGACCACGATCCTGCTGATCTGCCTGTGGAAGCCCGCGGCGGGCGGCCCGCGCGAGGCCCGTGTGCCGTTGCTCGCCAGGGTGCGCAACTCGCGCCACCTGGCGGGCCCGCTGCTGGTGTTCACCGTGGTGATGGGCAGCATCTACACCGGCTGGGCGACGGTCACCGAGAGCGCCGCGCTCGGCGTGCTGGTGTGCCTGCCGGTGGCGGCCGCCTACGGCAAGCTCAGCGTCGCCATGCTGCACGACTGCTTCCGCTCCACGCTGCGCCTGACCGCGATGACCGCGCTGATCCTGGTGGCCGCGCTCTACCTGAACTTCGTGCTCTCCATGCTGGGGGTGCCGCAGGCGCTGGCCGGCCTGATGAAGCAGGTGGACGTCTCGCCGGCGGTGTTGCTGTGGCTGCTGGCAGCCCTGTACCTGGTGCTGGGCATCGCGCTGGAGACCATGCCGATGCTGGTCGGCACGGTCCCGGTCGTCTTCCCGATTGTGCAGGCGGCCGGCATCGATCCCGTGTTCTTCGGGGTGTTCATGGTGCTGATGTGCGAGATCTCGCTGATCAGCCCGCCGATCGGCATGACGCTCTACGTGATCCAGGGCGTGCGCGGCGAAGGATCGATCAATGAAGTCTTCCAGGGCACGCTGCCGTTCTTTGCCGCCATGGTGGTGATGACCGCCGTGCTGATCCATTTCCCGGCGATTGCCACCTACCTGCCCAACCTGATGTTCGGGCACTGACCTGCAAGGAAACCCATGAACGCCAAACGAATCGCCGGCGCGCTGATCGCGGCCGCCCATGTCGCCTGCATTGCCGCCACGCTGCTGCCGGGCACTGCCCAGGCACAGCCGGCGCAACCCGCCCAGCAAACGAAGCTGCGGGTAGCCGGCAACCTCGTCGCGACCGGCCTGATCCAGCAGAACAAGGAGCAGCCTTTCTTTGAGAACTTCGCAAGGAACACCGGCCTGCCGATCGATGCCGACTACAAGCCGATGGATGTGCTCGGCATCAAGGATTCAGACGGCTTGCGCGTGCTCCGCTCCGGGCTGTTCGACATCGTCAGCCTACGCCTGGCCCAGGTCTCGCGCGATGAGCCGTTCTTCCTCGGCCCGGACATCGTTGGCCTGAGCACCGACTATGGCTCGGCCGCCAAGGCCGTGGATGCCTACCGCAATGCCTTTGACAAGCGCCTGCAGGAACGCTACGGCGCCAAGCTGCTCGGGATCTGGCCGTTCGGGCCGCAGGTGGTCTTCTGCAAGACGCCGATTGGCGGCCTGGCCGACCTGAAGGGCAAGAAGGTGCGCGTCTACGATCAGTCCCTGGCCAAGTTCATCGAGAAGCTCGGCGGCATTCCGGTGACGATCCCCTTCGGCGAGACCCAGCAGGCGCTCGAGCGCGGCGTCACCGATTGCGCGATCACCGGCCCGAGCTCGGCGAACACGGCAGGATGGCCCGAGGTCACCTCATACTTCATGCCAGTCGGCTTCCAGATCGCGCTCAATGCCTACGCCATCAAGCTCAGCCGGTGGAACGCGCTGCCACCCGAGCAGCAGGCGCGCCTGGCCGAGGCCTTCCAGCGTTTCGAGCGCGATACCTGGTCCTACTCGCGCGAGTTGTTCGAGGATGCCTCGCGCTGCAACGTCGGCAAAGAGCCGTGCAAGACCGGCAAGAAGTTCGCCATGAAGGAGGTGCCCGTGCGTCCGGCCGACCTGCAGCTGGTGCGCGACGCGCTGACCACGGTCTCGCTGCCGACCTGGACCGAGGTCTGCGACAAGTCCTACCCGCAATGCTCGGCCATCTGGAAGCAGACCATCGGGCCGCTGGTCGGGCTCAAGTGAACACTGAGGACGGCGGAGACGACGATGGACGATCTTTGGAAACTGCCGGCACATGCGCTCACCGACGGCTACGCCACCGGCCGCTTCACGCCGCAGCAGGCGCTGGCGTCCTGCCTGGCGCGCACGGCGCACTGCAATCCGGCGCTGAACGCCGTGATCGCACTCGATCCTGAAGGCGCCATGGCGGCGGCGCAGGAGAGCGCCGCGCGCTGGCGCCGCGGCGCGCCGCTTGGCGCGCTCGACGGCGTGCCGGTCACCGTCAAGGACAACCTGCACGTGCGCGGCCTGCCCACGCATTGGGGCAGCCGCGCGCTGGCGGGCTTTGTCCCGGACCGCGACGAACTGCCGGTGGCGCGCCTGCGCACGGCCGGGGCGCTGATCTTCGGCAAGACCAATGTGCCGGAGTTCGCCATGCAGGGCTATACCGACAACCTTGTCTTCGGCACAACCGGCAATCCGTGGCAGCCGGCCCTGACGCCGGGCGGGTCTTCCGGCGGCGCCGTGGCGGCGGTGGCATCGGGCTGCTGCCCGCTTGCACTGGGCACCGACGGCGGCGGCTCGATCCGGCGCCCGGCCTCGCATACCGGGCTGGTGGGCTTCAAGCCGTCGCCCGGCCGGCTGCCGCGCGGCGGCGGGCTGCCCGAGATCTTCATGCGCTATGAAGTGGTCGGCCCGCTGGCCCGCTGTATGGCCGATGCGATGGCCATGGCCGAGGCGCTGGGCCAGCCCGACCCGCGCGATCCCGATTCCCGGCGCTTTGCCGGCGTGCCACTGCATATGCCGCCGCGGCCATGCCGGGTCCTGCACGTGCCCCGCTTCGGCGATCATCCGGTTGATGCGCGCATCGCCGCCTTGTCCGGGCAGGCAGCGCAAGGGCTGCGTGCGCTTGGCCACACGGTGGAAAGCGCGCAGGCGTTCGAGCTGGCTGAAGCGACCAATGCCAGGTGGTCGCTGTTGTCGCAGGCCGGCCTGGCCTGGCTGGTGGAGCAGGGCGGCGCGCAACTGCCGTTCTGCCCGCCGCTCGATGCGGGCACGTTCGGTGCGGCCACGCAGGCCAATGCCTCGGCTGGCGCAGGCCTGCGTGCCGTGCAGCTGTTTGATCTGCTGATGGCGATGGAGCGTCTGCGCAGCGAGCTTTCCATGCTGTTCGCACGCTACGACCTGCTGCTGACGCCCGCCGCGGCGGCATTGCCATGGCCGGCCGCACAGACGCACCCGCCTGTGATTGAGGGCCGCGAGGTCGGGCCCCGTGGCCATGCGGTATTCACCGCATTTGCCAATGCTGCCGGGCTGCCCGCGATCTCGTTGCCATGTGGTGAGGCAGAGGGCTTGCCGGTTGGTATGCAGCTGGTGGCTGCGCCGGCCGAGGATGCGCTGCTGCTGGCAATCGCGCGCCAGTTCGAGCAGGCCTTCCCGAGGCAGCCTGGATTCCCGCTCGACGGGCAGGGGCGATGAAGACCCTGGTTGCGCCAGGTACGCCGGCGGCGCTCGCGCAGCGGCTCTGCGTCGCACGCGCGCGTGGCGAGCGGGTCGATCCGGCACTGTTGCTACCGCTCGCGCGTGGCGGCAGCTACGCCGTGCAGGATGCCACGCTTGCCATGATCGGCCCCATTGGTGGCTGGAAGGTTGGTGCGAGGGGGCCGGGCCAGGAACCCGCCTGTGCGCCGCTGCCGGCGGCCGGCCTCCTGCCGGATGGCGTGGCCCTGCGGGGGCCGGCCTGGCGCCTGCGCGGCATCGAGGTAGAGGTTGCCTTTGTGCTTGGCGCCAGCCTGCCGCCGCGCGGCCAGCCTTATGAGCGCCGGGATATCGAGGCCGCGCTCGCGCTGGTGGTGCCGGCCATTGAAATCGTGGAAAGCCGCCTGGAGGACTGGCTCGGGGCCGGCAGCGACGCGCAGCTGGCCGACCTGCTCAGCCATGGCGCACTGGTGACAGGGCGCCCCACGCCGTTCGCGCGCGAATGGCTGCACCTGGGCGCGCTGGAGGCCACGCTGCGGTTTGGCCGGCGCACCGTGGCGCATACCGTCGGCGGGCACCAGAGCCCTGATATCGGCGCGCTGCTGGTCTGGCTGGCGAACCACTGCGCCGCGCGCGGGGCAGGGCTGAAAGCCGGGCAAGTGGTGACCACCGGCACCTGCACCGGGCTGCTCTTTGCCTCTGCCGGAACCCGCGTCAGCGCCGGGATCGAAGGGCTGGGGACGCTTGCGGCGTGGTTCTGATTGCAGGTGTGCCCGAACGTTCGGCCCTTGCCGGCCCGATGGCTCAGTCCCAGACACAGGCTGTCAGCGTTCACCTTGCTCGTGGTTCGTCAGCGAAAATGTCGTCGCTACATTACTATTACGGTCGCATGAGAACCGGGGCCAATTCAAGGCATGTAGATCCAATGAATCCATCGGAACGTATCGACGAGCTGATCGCGGGACTCACAGACTGGCGTGGCAAGACGTTGGCCAGCCTCCGCAAGACCATCCTTGAGGCCGACGGCGAGATCATCGAGGAATGGAAATGGATGGGGAGCCCGGTGTGGTCACGCGACGGCATGATCGCGGTCGCCAACGCGCACAAGGAGAAGGTGAAGATCACCTTCACCAACGGGGCCAGCCTTCCGGATCCTGACAAGCTCTTCAACGCCGGCCTCGGCGGCAACAAGTGGCGCGCGATCGATCTCTTCGAGGGCGACAAGATTGACGCGCGTGCCCTGAAGAATCTCATCCGTGCCGCGATTGCGTTCAATCAGAGCAAGTTGAAGAAGAAGGCAGCGCCCGCGGCTACCCGGGCGAAAGTACAAGAGAGCAAAGAGTAAAGGGACGCGAAGCGTCCTGACGTGCGGGCGCGCGCCTGAGCTTCGCAACGAAGGTCCCGGCCGGCATGCTCCACGCATATGGAATGCCGGTTTTCTTCGTTGGTTTTCGCGTGCTGCACGCGTACGTTCGTGGGTTTTCAACTCCCCGCGAATGCCATGACCGCTTCCCGACGACAGTTCCTGCGCCAGGGCGCCGCCGCCACGGCCGCGCTCGCCTCCGGCCCCATCCTTTCCTTCACCACGTTCGCCACCGGCAATGCGCAAGCGCAGGGGCGCCCGGTCCTGAAAGCCGGCGACCAGAAGGGCGGCCTGCGCGCGCTGCTCGAGTCCGCCAACGCGCTCGAGGGCCTGGGCTACGACATTCAATGGACCGAGTTCCCAGCCGCGGCACCGCTTGCCGAGGCGCTGAATGCGGGCGCGATCGACAGCGGCCCGATCGGCGATGCCCCGGCGATCTTCGCGCTGGCGGCCGGCACGCGGATCAAGCTGGTCGGCGCAAACCGCTCTGACCCCTACGGCACGGCAATCCTGGTACGGCCCGACTCGCCGCTGCGGCAGGCAGCCGACCTGAAAGGCAAGAGCATCGGCACGAACCGTGGCTCGATCGGGCACCTGGTGACGCTCAAGGCGCTGGAATCCGCGGGGCTGAAGCCAGAGGACGCCAACCTCCGCTTCCTGCCGCCTGCGGATGCCAAGCTCGCGTTGAGCAGCGGCTCGGTGGATGCGTGGGCGACGTGGGAACCCTATACCGCGATGGCGGAGACCAGCGGCCACGCGCGCGTGCTGGTCAGCGGACGCGGGCTGTGGTCCGGCCTCAGCTACCTGGCGGCCACCGATGCCGCGCTGGCGACCAAGCGCGCGGTGCTGCAAGACTTCCTGCGCCGGGTAGTGCGTGCGCAGCAATGGTCCTACCAGCACGTACCGGAGTTCTCGGCGGCCCTCGCCCGCATCATCGGGATCTCGCCGCAGGCTGCACGGCTGCAGTTCGAGCGGCGGCACACGCAATGGCGGAGCATCGATGCCGAACTGGTCGCCGAGCAGCAGCGCACGGCGGATTTCTACCAGAAAGTGGGATTGCTCAGGCAACGGCTCGATGTGCGGCAGACCTTCGACTCCGGGTTCTCCCTTACCGCCTGACTGCCGCGGGCGGCGTCAGGCCGCGCACTGAGACCTTCGACGGCCTCGGGAAGCGCCTCTGGCACGACCATAGCCTCGTCGGAGGCCGCTAAGGATTTCCATGATTGACGCCGCCCCGCGCCAGCGCATTTCACGGCCTGGCGCGGCCTGCGCCCGCGCGGCCCGTTCTGGTCCCAGCGAATCCGGGCAACTGGTCCTATAGGCCCGGAATGGCCCTCACCTATAAAGCCGTGACCCCCAAACATATTTCCCTTCCGAGGAGCACAACCATGCGGTGGATCAAGCAGATAGCGACGTATTTCGCCCTGGTGGCCGCGCTGGCGCCAGCCGCACACGCCGAGAGCAAGAATGTAGTCATTGCTTACCAGGACATGGTGGTGCCCTGGCGCTACGCGCAGGACATGAAGGAACTGGAAAAGCAGACCGGCTACACGGTTTCGTTCCGCCAGTTCGGCGGTGGCGGGGATGTGATCCGCGCCATGGCTTCGGGCCAGATCGCCATTGGCGAGGCCGGCACTTCGCCGATTGCGTCGGCGCTATCGCAAGGGCTGGATGTCGAACTGTTCTGGATCCTGGACGACATCAACGCGGCCGAGGCGATGGTGGCGCGCAATGGCAGCAAGATCGCCAGCATCGCCGACCTGAAAGGCAAGCGCGTCGGCGTGCCCTTCGTGTCGACCACGCACTATCACACGCTGGTCGCACTGGAGCGCGCCAAAATCAATCCGAAGGACGTCCGCATCGTCAACATGCGGCCGCCCGAGGTAGCCGCCGCCTGGGAACGCGGCGATATCGACGCCACCTTTATCTGGGACCCGGTGCTGGCCAAGCTCAAGCAGTCAGGCACCGTGCTGATGACCTCCGGCCAGATCGCCGCCGACACCGGCAAGGCTACCTTCGACGGCATGATCGCCAACAAGAAGTTTGCCCGTGAAAACCCGGAGTTCATGGTCAAGCTGGTGCGCGTGCTGGCCGCCGCCGATGAAAACTACCGCAAGAACAAGGCGTCCTGGACCCCCGATTCGCCCATGGTGAAGGCGGTGGCCAAGGTGTCTGGCGCCAAGGCCGAGACGGTACCCGCAAGCATGGCCCTGTACGCCTTCCCCACGCTGCAGGAGCAGGTGTCGGAGCGCTGGCTGGGCGGTGGCGCGGCGCGCGCGCTGCAGTCCGCGGCGCAGTTCCTCAAGGAGCAGGGCACCATCCAGACCGTCCTGCCGGACTATGGCACGGGCGTCAACGCGGAATGGGCAAAGCGGGCCTTGCGCTGACACCGCGCCCATCGCGCTGAAGATGGCCGCCGCGCGCAAGCCAGTCCGGCGCGGCCGCCCCGAAGGTCCTGTTGCGGAAGCCCATCATGTACAAGCTTGAAATCGATAATCTCAGTGTCAACTATGGCGTCGCAGGCGGCGCCAAAACGCTGGCCCTGTCGCAAGTCAACCTCACCATGGAGCGCGGCGATTTCGTCGTGGCGCTCGGTGCCTCGGGCTGCGGCAAGACCACCTTGCTGTCGTGCATCGCAGGCTTCATGGAACCCTCGGAAGGCGAGATCCGGCTGTCCGGCAAGGTGGTGCGCGGGCCGGGTGCCGAACGCGGCGTGGTGTTCCAGAAGCACGCCCTGATGCCGTGGCTCAGCGTGGCAGACAATGTCGCGCTGGGATTGCGCCTGCGTGGTGTGTCGCGGGCCGAGCGGCTGCGGGTCGCGCATGAGAAGCTGGCCGCGGTCGGGCTGGAAGACGTCGCCAGCAAGCCGGTCTATCAGCTCTCGGGCGGCATGCAGCAGCGCGTCGGGATTGCCCGCGCGCTTGCCTGTGATCCGGCGGTGATGCTGATGGACGAGCCGCTGGGCGCGCTCGACGCGCTGACGCGCGAGTCGATCCAGGCGCTGATTCTCAAGCTCTGGGCCAAGGAACAGAAAATCGTTTTCTTTATCACGCACAGCGTGGAAGAGGCGCTGTTCCTGGCCACGCGGCTGATTGTCATGACGCCGTCGCCTGGCCGCATCGCGCACACCTATGAATTGCCGTTCGCGCGGCGCTTCATCGAATGCGGGGACGCCCGTGCAGTCAAGGCCGACCCGGAGTTCATCCGCTATCGCGAAGAGATCGTTGATCTGATCCATGCCACCGCCTGAGGAACACGAGATGCCCGCTTCCGTCCAACGCATCGAACCCACGCCGCGCGTCACAAAAGCCGCCGCGGCCGGGGCCAGCCAGCAAATGAAGACCGTCTCGGGCTACCGACTGCCCGGCGAGGGGTCAAGTTCACGCATCTCCACCATCACCGTGGTCCTGCTGCTCGCGCTGTGGTGGCTTGCCAGCCACCTGCGCTGGCTGCCGCCGCTGTTCCTGCCCACGCCTGAGTCGATCGTCACCGCCTTCATCGATGCCTGGCAGGGCAACCTGCAAGGCGGCCAGCCGCTGACCGAGCATTTCGCGGCGAGCATGCTGCGCGTGTTCGGCGCCTTCGGGCTGGCGGTGGCCACGGCGGTGCCGATCGGCGTGATGATGGGGGTGTCGCGCATCGCACGCGGCGTCTTCGATCCGCCGATCGAGTTCTACCGCCCCCTGCCGCCGCTGGCGTACCTGCCGCTGATCGTGATCTGGTTCGGCATCGATGAGACCTCGAAGGTGCTGCTGATCTTCCTGGCCTGCTTCGCGCCGCTGGCAATGTCGGCCCAGGCCGGCGTGCGCTCAGTCACCATCGAGCAGATCAACGCGGCTTACTCGATGGGTGCCACGCCGTGGCAGGTGGTCCGCCATGTGGTGATCCCCGCCGCACTGCCCGATATCCTTACCGGGATGCGCATTGCCATCGGCTTCGGGTGGACCACCCTGGTCGCCGCTGAAATGGTGGCCGCGACCGCCGGCCTTGGCCAGATGGTGCTCAATGCCTCCAACTTCCTGCGTACTGACGTGGTGATCATGGGCATCGTGCTGATCGGGCTGATCGCCTACGTGTTTGACCTGCTGATGCGCAAGCTGGCGAAGGTCCTGGTGCCCTGGAAGGGACGGATGTGAGGTGAGGGCGTAGCTCCGGGATCATCATCCCGGGGCACCCTCCCCAGGGACCACGATGACCCGTTAAGACTGGGTCGGAGAAGGCAGTGGAAGATAGCGTAGGCGGTATCTTCCGCTGCGGACTCCAAGGTGCGTCGCCACCCGTTGAAGCGGGGGCGACGCATCTCGATCCCGTTACAGCGTGGCCACCTGGATGCCGTTGCCGAAGTTCTGCATGGTGGGCATCTTCAGGCTGAGGTGCGAGCTCGCGTCGATCGTGTTCACGGTCGGCCCGACCTGCAAGCCGATGGTCGGGCTGGCAAAGCCGCCGCCGCCGACGACGTTCTGATAGTTGCCGCCGACAACAGAGAAGGCGCTGCCGCCGCGCACAGCGGACATGGTCTTGCCGTCCAGTTCCTGGTCGAGCGGCAGATCCTTGATCATGAGGGTCGATTGCATGGTAAGTCTCCTTGGGGGTTTGGTTGAGGGAGTCCCGCCTCGGCGGGCCTCCCGCATGCAGCGTAGTTACAGCGTGGCCACCTGGGTGCCGTTGCCGAAGTTCTGCATGGTGGGGATCTTCAGGCTGAGGTGCGTGCTCGCGTCGATCGTGTTCACGGTCGGCCCGACTTGCAAGCCGATGGTCGGGCTGGCAAAGCCACCGCCGCCGACGACGTTCTGATAATTGCCGCCGACAACAGAGAAGGCGCTGCCGCCGCGCACAGCGGACATGGTCTTGCCGTCCAGTTCCTGGTCGAGCGGCAGATCCTTGATCATGAGGGTCGATTGCATGGTAAGTCTCCTTGGGGGTTCGGTTGAAGGGGAGTCCCGCCTCGGCGGGCCTCCCGCATGCAGCGTTGTTACAGCGTGGCCACCTGGGTGCCGTTGCCGAAGTTCTGCAGGGTGGGGATCTTCAGGCTGAGGTGCGAGCTGGCGTCGATCGTGTTCACGGTCGCCCCGACCTGCAAGCCGATGGTCGGGCTGGCAAAGCCGCCGCCGCCGACGACGTTCTGATAGTTGCCGCCGACAACAGAGACGGCGTCGCCGCCGCGCACAGCGGACATGGTCTTGCCGTCCAGTTCCTGGTCGAGCGGCAGATCCTTGATCATGAGGGTCGATTGCATGGTAAGTCTCCTTGGGGGTTCGGTTGAGGGGAGTCCCGCGTCGGCGGGACTCCCGCATGCAGCGTTACAGCGCGGCCATCTGGGTGCCGTTGCCAAAGTTCTGCAGGGTGGGGAGCTTCAGGTTGAGGTGTGTGCTCGCGTCGATCGTGTTCACGATCGGGCCGATCTGCACGCCGATGGTCGGGCTGGCAAAGCCGCCGCCGCCGATGACGTTCTGAAAGTTGCCGCCGACAAGTGAGAAGGCGTGGCCGCCGCGCACAGCGGACATGGTCTTGCCGTCGAGTTCCTGGTCGAGCGGCAGATCCTTGATCATGAGGGTCGATTGCATGGTGAGTCTCCTTGGGGTTCGGTTGGGGGAGCACGTTTGTTGCGCTCGAAGGGTATAGAGCATGGGCCGTGCCAGGCCCCGGGAGGGCGCTGTAGTAAGCTACGTAACATCTTGAAAATAAAGGATTTTTAATGAAATCTTGGGGCTCTTTGAGATCCGTCTGGCGAAAATTTGTCAGGGTTGGTGTTGGGCGTAGGCAAACTCATTTCATGGCACTGTTGGCCGAACGAATACAGTTGCCCCCCGGAACTGACTGCGTCGAGCCAAGCCGCCTTGAAGCCAATGACACCGGGCTTCGGTGGGTCAGCTTTCTGCCTGGATGCGCGCGATTTGCCCGTCCCGACTGCGGCCTGGTGGTCGGCGAGCGCGCCACTGATGCGAGATGGCCGCCGCCGTGATGGCACGCAAATGGCCGCGCTCGAAGCGCGGCCCCAAGGTCCGGCAAAAAAAAACCGCCCAGAATAGGGCGGGTTCAGACTGCTGAAAAACCTGTCGAGTGCTTGCCAAGGCTGGCAAGTGCTACGGGCTCCGGACTGGAATACCGTAGTTTGTATCTTCCGCTGCGGACTCCAAGGTGCGTCGCCACCCGTTGAAGCGGGGGCGACGCACCTCGATCCCGTTACAGCGCGGCCACCCGGATGCCGTTGCCGAAGTTCT
>NZ_JBSVZB010000055.1:0-33711 GCF_054072015.1 Cupriavidus sp. CP313
CCTGCTTCGTTTTAGTCATAAACACAGTCGTATGCCTACCCGCTATTGTAAGTGGGGGACTGTGTCCGGCGATTCAGGGGGCCGCTCCACCCCCAGGCCTCCCACGTCCCATTTGGCTGCTCGGCAAGCCGGTGCCGCTGATTGAACGCGACCACCGCCCCTTCTACGGCTCGCCACTGCGTATCGTCTCCCCGCCCGAGCGCATCGAGTCGGGCTGGTGGGGAGGCCAGTTGGTGACCCGCGACTATTTCGTGGCGGAGGCGAAGGACCACACCTGCTATTGGATCTTTCAAGAACGCATGGGTAGCCGCGAAGGCGACGAGGCTCGGTGGTATCTGCATGGCCTTTTCGGCTGAAAGCCATGGACATCAACGCCACGGCCGGTCTGCCCGCCTACGCGGAACTGCACTGCCGCTCCAACTTCTCCTTCCTGGCCGGCGCATCACGGCCGGAAGAACTCGCTGAACGCGCTGCCCAGTTGGGGTACCACGCGCTCGCCATCACCGACGAGTGCTCGCCGGCGGGCATCGTTCGCGCGCACACTGAGGCCAGGGACGCCGGCCTTCGCCTGGTAGTCGGCGCCTGGTTTCGGCTGCAGAACGTCGACGGCTCTCCCGCGCTCTCATTCCTTGCGCTTGCCCGTAACCGCGAAGGTTATGGCAACTTGTGCGAACTGATCACGCTCGCGCGCATGCGCGCCGCCAAGGGTTCCTATGTGCTGACCCCACGCGACTTGGCCGCGCCCGACGCGCCGTCCCAGCATCTGAAGGGGCTGCCAGATTGCTTGATCGTGTTCACGCCGGACTATGGCGTGGCGGCCGAGAAGCTGGAGGCGCAATCTGCATGGGTGAGCGCAACCTTTGCCGGCAGGGCTTGGATGGGATTGAGCCTGCTCTACAAGCCGATGGACGATATTCACCGCGGCACCGTCGAGGCCGCCGCGGCGTGCCATCACCTGCGCATCGTCGCCACCGGCAATGTCACCATGCATATACGCTCGCGCAAGCCGATGCATGACGTGCTGACTGCCATCCGTGTGCATCGCCCGGTTCCCGAATGTGGGTATGACCTCCTGCCTAACGCCGAGCAGCACCTGCGCTCCCGGTTGCGGCTCGCCAACATTTACCCGCACCGCTACCTGACGGAGTCGGTCCATATCGCGAACCTGTGCCAGTTTTCGCTGGACGAGCTCCGTTACGAGTAACCCGAAGAAGTGGTTCCGGACGGCGTCACACCGTCTGACTATCTGCGGGGAGAAGCCTATGCCGGCGCGCATGGTCGCTATCCGGACGGCATCCCCCTTGCGGTCCAGCATCAGCTCGAGCATGAACTCGCACTGATCCGCGACATGTCGTACGAACCCTATTTCCTGACGGTCTACGACATCGTTCGGTTCGCCCGCTCCAACGGCATTCTCTGCCAGGGTCGCGGTTCCGCAGCCAATTCGGCCGTCTGCTACTGTCTCGGCATCACCGAAGTTGACCCGGCGCGCGGCAACCTGCTGTTCGAGCGGTTCATTTCGAGCGCGAGGACCTTGCGCGGCTGGCGAGAAAGCTCGGGGCACAGCGCTTATGTTCGAAGGCAGTTGGAACCGAACGCCGTCGGTCTAGCCGACATCCTTGGGTAGGTGCGATAGACCCTCGGGATTCGCCAACGAGATTGATGGATTCAGCTCTGTCCTTCCTGGCACGGGAACTGCATTCATCGCTGCGGCAATAAGTCCAGAGGGAGACAAATCGATGCAAAGATACACACTGTATTCGGCGCCACAGCTTGTGCGTAGTTTATGGCGGCGACACGGAGGGTTATGGTTGGGCGCCCTGGCGATCGGGATCGCAGCAGCGCTCTATGCTTGGCTAATGACCGGTGCAAATGTATGGCATGACCGTATCGTAGGTGGCGATGTGCGCGTCATGTTTTTGCTTGCCCCGGCCGTCGGCATGATGTCGGTGTGGATCACGCGGCGGTACTTTGCGGGTGCAGAAGGCAGTGGCATGCCGCAGACACTGGCAGCGTTGCACGGCAGCGAGACGGCCAGGCGACGACTTCTCACTCCGCGACTTATGCTTGCAAAGGTCGGGGTGTCAGCGCTGGCTACCATGGGTGGCTTTCCGATCGGACGGCAAGGACCTACGGTGTTCATCGGTGCAGTCGTCATGTACCGTTTGCGACGGCAGCCGGAGGTGGACGGTGGAACGGATGGCACGCGTGACCGATGCTTGATTGCGGCGGGCGCCGCCGCAGGGCTCGCAGCCGCGTTTAACACGCCACTAGCGGGCATTGCCTTCGCGGCAGAACAACTGACGCGGTGCTTCCGATCCCATGACTACAGTGCGCTATTGGCGGCCATCTTCGTCGCATGTGCGATCGCCGCGCTGGCGGGAAAGTCTTCCTTACTCACTGCCGTTTCCGTACAGGCGTCGCTGCAGTGGCTTGTATATGTGGCGCTGGTAGCGGGAGTCGCTACAGGCCTGGCGGGGAGTACGTTCGCCTGGCTGTTATTGCATCCGGAGCGCTGGATGCCACTGCGCTTGGCGCAATTGCGCACGCGTCGCCCGACTGCTTTCGGCGCCTTGAGCGGTCTACTCATCGCGGCGCTCGCTTTTGCCTCAGGGGGTACCACGACGGTCGCGGGTGACCAAGCCGTGCAGGCCGTGATCCACAGCGACGGTGTGTCCATCGCTTATCCGCTTGCACGTATGCTCGCATTGCTGATGACCTGCCTGGCAGGTATCCCAGGGGGTATCTTTGTCCCGTCCTTGTCCATCGGCGCGGGCATAGGCGGAGCCCTGCATTACTGGATAAGCGCTGTCGACACGGCTACCTTGGTTTCTCTCGCGATGGCTGGCTATCTTGCGGCCGTCACTCGGAATCCCGTGACGTCGTTCGTGATCGTGATGGAACTGGCGGGGTCAATGGAGCTGGCGCTTCCGCTGATGGTCGCTTCACTCGTTGCCTACGCGATATCTCGATTGCTGGCCCCACCAATCTACGACACTCTGGCATTGGGCTATAACGCGCCGCGCTGAGCCTGTTAGAAAAGAGCCGAGGGCATAAAATGCCATCGGCTTCTCGACAAGCGCTGTGCTCAGGCCTCTGCCCGCTCGCGCACCCATTGCGGAAGTGCGTCAAGGCCTGTCACCTCAATATCAGGGCGTGCACCGAGCTCCTCGAATGTATTGCCCGTTCGGTTGACCCACGCGACACTGTAGCCAAAATGGCTGGCACCCGAGGCGTCCCAGGCATTCGACGAGACGAAGAGAATCTGATCACGGGGAACGCCGAATGTCTGCTCACCTAGCTCATAGACCGAGCGGTGAGGCTTGAACACTTCCACGTTCTCTACGCTGATCAAATGCGCAAAACGGTCTCGTAGCCCTGAATGCGTGACGACGCTATGAATCGAATTGACGGACCCGTTCGACAGGATGGCCAGGGGCAAATCCATTGACTGTAGCGCCACCAAGGCCCCCGGAGTCTCCGGATACGGGCTCAGCTTGAGGTACGCGTCGCAGAGAATCGCCTGCCGCTCCACATCCAACAATAGGCCAAGCCGTTTGCATGTGTATACCAGCGCGTCCTCGGTCGCTTGCTCGAAAGAGAGGTACTGTCCCATCAGGCTTCGGAGCCAAGTGTATTCGAGCTGCTTCTGCCGCCAAAGCGTACTGATCTCCATGCCTCGACCAGGGAAAAGTTCGCTGCAGCGTCCAGCGACCGAATGCACGTCATATAGTGTACCGTACAGATCAAACACAACACCTTGTATAGCTTTCATCTTCATCTCCAAAAACAGTCGGCAATTAAAAATGGGGACTCATTGCTGCCCGTTCGATACTTCAGTGGTCGCACCGGTGTGGGAGCGAAATACGAAGGCATCGAATCGCTCTTCATGCCTGGGGTCGCGTCGGCTCATTATCGTGAACAGCCAGGCGCCCATAAAGCCAATAGGCATGCTCAATACCGTCGGATTCACGATCGGGAAGATCGCCCGGTCTTGTAGGAATGCAGGCCCGAGGAACGCGAGCACTACAGATGAGACCAGGCCGAACGTCACGCCGCCGATCACGCCTGCCGTATTGAAGCGACGCCAGAACATCGACAGGAGGATGATTGGAAAATTGGCCGACGCGGCGACCGAGATGGCAAGTATCACCAGCACGCCTACATTGATGCCTTGTGCGAGAACCCCCAGGGCGACTGCCAGCACGCCTACGCCAAGAGTGGCAAAGCGAGCAACTCGTACCTGCTCTGCCTCGGGAACATCGCCATGTCGTATTACATTGACATACAGGTCATGCGCGATAGCGCCTGACGATGCCAGCGTCAACCCCGCTACGACTGCAAGGATTGCCGCAAATGCCACAGCGCAGACGCAGGCGAGGAAAAATTGTCCGCCGAATGTGCCAGCGCCGCCGCCAAGGTATTGTGCTAGCAGCGGTAGGGCGAGATTGCCTCCCTTGTCAGCCGCGCGGATCGCATCTTGTCCCACAAAGATTGCCGAAGCGAAGCCGATTAGTGTGGTTACGAGGAAGAAGCTACCCGCGAGAAACACTAGCCACAGCACGGATTTTCTTGCGGCGCGTGCGTCGGGCACTGTGTAGAACCGCGTCATGATGTGCGGCAATCCGGCTACGCCGAAGATGAACGACAGGAACAGTGAAAGGGGGTCCAATGGATGTTTGAAATAGCCACCAGGCAGCAGCATCTGGCTGCCGTACCGGGATTCCACAGCTGAGAACAGCGTAAGTGGATCGAACCGAACCGCCGCAAGGAGCATCACGACGAGCACAATCGCAGCAGCAAGCAATAGCACTGCCTTGACGATCTGCACCCACGTGGTCGCAATCATTCCGCCGAACAAAACGTACACAATCATGCCCACGCCCACCAAAATCACGGAAGTTTCGTAGGGGATGCCGAGAAGCATTTTGATGAGCGCGCCAGCCCCTGCCATCTGCGGCACCATATAGGCGAGATTTACAACGAACGTTCCGATTACGGCGGCGAGTCGCGCGTGGCGGCTGCGCATGCGTTCTGCGATTACGTCCCCGAAAGTGAATCGTCCAGTATTGCGGACCGGTTCGGCCACGACCATCAGTACTACGAGAAAAGCTGTTAGCGCGGCCACGGCGTAAAGCGAACCGTCCATGCCGCTAGTTGCGATTAGTCCTGAGAAGCCCAAGAACGCGGCGGCACTCATCCAGTCCCCTGCAAGCGCAAAGCCATTGGCGCGTGCTGTCAGATTTCCCCCTGCCGCGTAGAACTCGCTCGTTGTGTTTGTCTTCCGCGCCGCCCAGTAAGTTATCACCAGCGTAAGCGCCAGGATCACCAAGAAAATTCCGATTGTGAGCGCTTTCATGCTCCGGCTCCTTTGCTCGCACCGTCAATTACTTCACTCGCCAACGCTTCGAATGTTTCGTTGGCAACGGTCACGTAAATGACAGAAACCACCCAGCAGAGCAGATAAGTCAGTAGGATCATTAGATATCCGACGTTGAAAGCGCCCCATACCTTGACAGCCAACAGCGGCTTGCCATAGCCCGCAAGTAGCGTCATGCCAATGATGTAGGTCAAACTGATCCCCATTAAGGGACCCACGATCCTGCGCTTCGCCGCGATAAGTCGATAAAAGGCGGGCGTACTCACAGCCTCGGTCCAACCGGCAGCAGCGTGGGCGCTTGGGTCTGCGGTGCCTCCGATCGGTAGTGAAGCGTCCTGCGAAAGTTCGATCATGTTCGTCTCCTAGTTGTCACCCGCCGCAAGGTGGGTGATGTGCTAATCGTTATGGCAGCGCTGCTACGTCGGCAGAGCCGCCGACCTACTCTGCAAACAACATGCCCGTGCCGGAAACATGCGTAACCTTGGTGAAGGGGGCCGTGAAAGCGGCGCCTGCACTGGCGCTCGCCGGTGCCCAAACTGAAGTGTTCTTCAGGCAGGCGCGTCCACGATCGCGCGCCATAGAGCACACGCAGGAAGGGGAATTGAACCGAATCTGAAGTGTGCTGATTCATTTTTGCGTGCTGCATCGCAGCAAATACTTGAGGCGAGGCTGGTGGTATAAGGGCGAAACGGGGCTTAGATCAGACCAGGACTCTTGGCAAAGAAGGTGACGCACATGGTGGAAATACTGGAAGACGCATCCATGGGCATCGCCTGGATACGCGATGGACAGTTCGTCTGGCAGAACGCGGTCGCTCGCCACGCGATCGCCAGCGCGCGGAACACGCCTGATGGTGAGCATTTGGTCGAGTTGCTACTTGCGTACGATCGCGGCACTGCACCCGAAGTGCTGCACGTACCGGGGGGTGGTTATTACGTCGGCACGTATGCCACCGCCGACGGGCACCTGCTGTGGCTGCTGCCGGAGAACAGCTGTGGAGGAATTTTCCCCGCCCTTGGCCGGCAGCGGCAGCTGAGCCTGGATCTTGAGGAAATCTTCCGAAATTCGTTTGATGGCATCTTCATAGCCGACGGAAACGGCGTGACCATCATGGTCAATGAAGGGTGCGAACGCAATTACGACGTCTGTGCGAGCGACCTCATTGGCCATCATGTTTCGGAATTTGAACAAAAGGGCTGGATCCGTCCGGTCGTCGCACAGCACGTTGCGCGCACAGGACAAAGAATTACCACCACGCAGCGCACGCATACCGGCAAGACCATCATGGTGACGGGTATTCCGCTGTTAGACGAGAGCGGTAAAGTTCGCAAGGTCATCATCAATTCGCGCGATACGAGCGAACTGGTGCAACTGCAGGATGCCCTAGCCAAGGCCAAGGCAGATCTGCAGCGTGTAGACGAAGAAATTCAAGTGCTGCGCAGCCAAAACCTGCGAGTGGATGGATTGATTCTGCGCAGCGAAATCATGCAGCGTGTGGCGTCTTTGGCTATGCGCGTGGCAAAGGTTGACGTCACTGTTCTTGTCACCGGCCCGTCGGGCGCAGGTAAGGACGTCATCACGCGGCTGATCCATCGCGAAAGCTCGCGTTCGACTGGGCCACTGATCAAGATCAACTGCGGTGCGGTGCCGCGCGACCTGCTGGAGTCGGAATTGTTTGGCTACGAGGCGGGTGCATTTACGGGCGCGCAGCGGCAGGGCAAGCCCGGATTAATCGAACTGGCCAATCATGGCACGCTGTTCCTCGATGAAATCGGCGACATGCCGCTGGACCTGCAAGTTAAACTCTTGCAGGTTCTTCAAGATCGCGTCATTTCGCGGTTGGGTTCCACGCGCACGTTGTCGGTAGACGTACGCATCGTGGCCGCAACCAATCGCGATCTCAAAGCCATGGTGCAGGAGCGCACTTTCCGCGACGACCTGTATTACCGCCTTAACGTAGTGCCGATTCAGGTTCCGCCCCTTGCCGAACGTAAGGAAGACGTCGCGCCGATGGTGTTTCAGTTCCTGCAGGAATTCAACAGCCGCTACGGCTTAGATCGAATGGTGTCGGAACAGGCCATGGCGCGCTTGCTGGCGTATGACTGGCCCGGTAACGTTCGCGAGTTGCGCAATGTTGTTGAACGGTTGGTCGTGACGAGTCAGAGCGATCTTATCGAGCCCTCATTCCTCGATGGCGCACTGCCGTGTGAAGTCGTCGAAACTGATCAAAGCTCGTTCCGCCTGCGCGTGAATCGATTCGAGCGCAGATTGGTCGAAGATGCGATGCGCACGCATGGCAATACGCGCGCCGTGGCCCGCGCGCTCGGCATTAGTCAATCAAGCGTTGTCAGGAGGCTTAGTGGGCATTCCTAGGCTCTTGCGAAACGGGCGGCTGGGCCGTTAGGATTCCAACCGACAGATTGATGGATCGAAGTTTAAGGGTCTCTCCTGAGAAATCGACGATGAACCGCGAAGCCCACCTTCGCGATTGAATGCGTAGGTGGAGGGCGACGCCGTCCAGGGCGAGCGGGCATAGGACCGTGGATTTCTCGTAATAAGAGGGCGGTAGCGGCAGCGGAAGAGTGCGTTCTGGGGACGCCCCGCTTCGACGGCGTACCAAGTTGCTTGCAAAATAATACAGGTTGATCGTAATGTATTCCACGCGCGCTATGGAATCTTTCAAGAACCTCAGGGGGCGTGAAGGAGAGCGTGCAAAAGTTGGGGAGGACGATTTCGTCAGGCGCTCGGACTTTCCGCGAGCATGTCACGGCTTGTTTTGTTCGGCGACCGGTGCAAGTTCGGCGATGCTGGCCCGGTGGATTGGCTGTGACGCGAGACAGCGAGCTCAAGCGCCGAGATGCGGTTGGGTGAGAGTTCCCCGTTCAAAACCGCGACCCTGACTTGCACCAGGCAGTGCGCTCCTTGGTCCGTCCAGCGCATCTGTCGCTTCTTAGCCATGCGATGGCTCACGACTTGGTTCACCGCGGACTCCGCGATGCTACTGCTGATTGGCAGGCCCTTTCGATGCCGAGCGCCGTAGTTGACCAACGTAGGTGAGTTGTTCCTCAGATAGTAGGAGATTTTATGTAGGTGCTCCCACAGCGTGCTGTACTCATACCCTGTCCGCGTCAGCAGCTGAGCGTCCAGTGCCTTGATGCGCTCCACGGCTTTGCGGCCCTTGCCATGCCAGACCAGAAACTTGGCGTGAGTTATTTCAGTCTCTATCGACTCTCGTTCCTCTCGTTCCAGTGAGTCCATCATCTTGCTGCCGAAGACGGAACGCTGCGCTGCGTTGAACTGCATGGCGATGTGGAACCAATCGAGAATCCTGCCGCGAGCAAGTCGACTACCCTGTACGGTCTTCTCAAATTCACCGGCGTTGTCGCTGATCACGGTCACGCGCTCATCGGCCGCCACACCGTTTCTACTGAGGAAATGATCGAGGCGCGCTGCAGCCGAGGTGACTTCCCGATGCACATACGCATAGAACTTTGGCGGACTGTCAGTGAACGTCGCTCGCCCGGCGATGAGGTTGACATGGCGGCCAAGACCTCTCTCGGAGTCGCAATGCCGCAGCCAGGCCGAGTCGACGCTCATGGCCGCGACATGCCTTGATTCGCGAATCTGAACGTCTGCTACCGAATGGGGCAGCTTCGCGATGTCACGCTCGATATCAGCGTCGAGTTGTCTTCCAATATTTCGAATCCGATTGCGAGCTCCGCTGAATGAAATGCCTTTGTCCAGCGGCAGTACTTCCTTAAGCATAGCGGTGGCCTGCCGGTACGGCATCTGGCTTGCCCACCTCGCCTGGAGGTATTTCAGCTCCGGCGTGGTGCGATTAGTCAGAGCTTTAGACAAGGGATGAACCACACGACGCGGCGTCCGGACAGTCCGTTGGCAAGCACACGACCACAGCCGCGGGCTTTTCACGGTCACCTTGCCATACACAGTGCGCACAACCGTCGAACGATGGTCCTTGTGGCTCAACGCCTCGCCGCAGCACTGACAATGGGTCTGGCCGGAGAGCCACCCTTCCACTTGCATCGAAACCAGCTCGGCCTGCACCTTAGCCAACAGCGACCGCCCCTCCGCGAGGGTCAGGCCCACGTTGGCAAGGCTACAGTCAGGGCGCTCAATCACGGCCACGACTCCGTCAACGTCTTGGCCGGTGTCGCTACCCTCGTCGGCCAACCTGGCTTCGATGATTAAGCGCATGGTCTGCTCCCACCCTTGCGATACCAATCAGCGTAGCCCACAGGCATCCCGAGCGGCCCTCGCTTGGGGGCCTCCCCAACATTTGCACGCTCTCCTTCACGGATCCGCAAGCCGAGTAAGGGATGGGACAATAGTGCGCCGAATGGCACTCTGCAAATCAAGCTTGATAACTCGTATCAGGATTGAATTTGCAGGCTTTGTTCGGCGGTCGGCGAGCGAATTGGTCCTTGAAGCACAAGGCAACAGAGCGTGAGCCGCGCGTCGAACGGCTCTGGCTGGTATCACTCGCTTGGCCAGGGATTGGCTTATCGTGCGAGGATTTCAGGTACGCCGGAAAGGACTTGCTCGCTTTCTTTTGGCCGGCGCGGACTGAAACCGGGCCTCGTCGAAGCCGGTGCGCTGGGTTAGGAGCTCTTCGCCGTCGATGCGCTCGGCCAGGCTCTCAATGTCGCGCTCGGTCACGCCGGCCTGCGCGAAGTGTTCCTGCCAGGTGTTCACGACGTCGATGACGGTGGCAATTTCAACGGCGGCCTCCGCCGACAGCAGGCCGAATGCATCGCACTGCGACATTGCGTTTTCGAGCGTCGAGTCCCGACCATGAGCGCCGCAGATGAACTCCTGGTACCCCTGCCCCGAGTTCGTCGGCAAGACGTCGTACGCCGGCGCCAGTTTCAGGCGGCCATTCTCGAACGGGTTCACGACCAACAGGGAGTGGTTCTTCTCGTGGTCATCGGTGTTGTCGACCAAGATATTGAAAACCATGCGACGGAAGAGCTCGCGCGCGTCCCGCTGGTTGATGTCGTCCAGGGAGATGCCGACCCGGCGGAGGATTCGCGCCAGTTCAGGGTAGCCCATTACTGGCTCCTCGCCCGATGCGCTGGCCGCGCGAATGGCAGTGCCGGCCGAGATGCTGTGAATTCGCCGACCCCGTTCGCGGTCGAAGCGGCGAATGGCGAGCGCGTTCGCCCCGAGGAGGTGGATGACCTGCGTCTTGGCCACCGTGATGCCCGCGCGCTCGGCCAACGTCATCGTCGCGTGCTCGATGAGCGGCGCGTCGACGGGCTCGTTGTTGAAGAACTTGAAGACCCACTGCTCGCCGTCAATGTCGATGAGCGCCTTGGGCTTCGCGCCGCCGAGCGGACTGCCGCCGCCAGCAATAATCTTTGCTTCCAGAGGGGTGATGGGCTCCGAAGCCTCAATCTTGGCCGCCACCTCGCTGAGCTGTTGCGCATCCGCTAGCCGAGGAAGCGGGCCCCCGGCTCGCGGGCTGTAGGTACTCGACGACGTGGAAACACCGAGCGCGCCGAATCGGTCGTCTCCGGCGTAGTACAGGTACTCCATCAGGGAGAGGCGCTTGGGCTTGTCCACGAAGCGAATGACCTTCTGGCCCCAGCGGTCCGGCCGCGCATCGTCAACCGCACCGACCGCGCGCTGCGCATCGGCCGCCAAGCGACCTGGCGGCAAGAACTCATTGTCGACGAGAGGGAGGTCCTCGCTCAGAGCGAACCCGTTAGCCAGCCACTCCTCGCCGTAGTGCAAGGAGACGCCCTTGCCGGCGGACACCAGTTTCAGTGCGCCGACGTAGCGCGGTGAGGCCGGGTCCCCCAGGTACCAGAGGTACAAGTCGTCCAGTCGCATCTCAGCCTTTTGCCCGGTTCATGCGCATGCGTGCTTCCGCGGCGGCCTGGGCGCGTGCACGACCCAATGCGACGGCCTCACGGACATCCATCTCGATGGCGCCTTGGTCGTGCTCCGGCGCCGCGAGATTTCTCAGCTCGCCATCGCGCTTGATGAGCCAGAGCGCAGTCGCGACGATGCCGATTCCTACAGACGGGTCACCGGCTTCGAGCCGTTGCAGCGTGGGCACAGAAACACCCATCCGCTTCGCCCAGGTCTTCAATGACTCTTTGCGGCGCAAGCGGGCCACAGCCAGGTCGGCGCCAAGCTTCTCAATGGCGGCAGCAGTCGCCGGCGGGAGTTGGAGGAGGGCACGGGCGGTTTTAGGCATACACATAGATTATATCGGAACTGGCCATTTCATCAATATCTATATGTACGAAAGGAGAAGCCTCTGTCCATTCAATGCACCGAATCCGTGGTGGTCTGATATGGGCGCTGGGCCCCTCGTCTGCCGTAGCTCAGACACACGGCGGCGGGTGCGCGTGCAACCCACGCCGCTCTGAAAGGAGATGAGGGAATCACTGGGCGTTAGGCGTAGCGCCCGGCACAAAAATAATTTACATTGCGCTTTAGTCAGCATTTCAGCCCGGCTCCAGATGGCGTGTGCTGAATATTGTTATAGGTCAAGCACTTAGCGCAGTCCCATGGCTCAGGATCCCAATACCCACGCCGTCACCAAGCTCACCCGCACCGAGTTTGCCGTGGTCCGTGCCTATGCGCAGGGCATGCGGCCGGTGGACATCGCCAACCGCTACTTGCTGGACCCGGATGAAGACGAGCACCTGAGCGAGGCCCAGGCGATCCAACGCATCCTGGCCTTGCGCGACCGGCTGGTGCAGTTCGCCTTGCAGCATGGCCGGCCCGAGATTGCCGGCATGTTCGAGGCGCTGCGCGCGCGCTCAGGGGTCGGCATGTCGCGGCGGGTAGACGCTGTGTCGGCGCTTGAGCAGCTTGGTCAAGGCTACCCGCAGCCCCAGCACGAGGTGTCGCTCTGGTTCAAGCCGAGTCTGGCACGCCGGCTGATGGCGGCCAATATCCGGCGGATTCAGGACCTGACGTCCTTGGCAAACCGGCGCGGCAGCAGCTGGTGGCGCACGGTGCCACGCATTGGCGCGCAGTCGGCCGAGGTCATCACGCACTGGCTGGTGCGCCAGCGCTCGGCCATGGGCGCCGCGGCGGTCAAGGCCTATGTGCTGCCGCCTGCCGCCCACGCCCGCCGCGACGCGCTGGTGCCCTTGGCCTTGGCCCCCGGTATGCCGCATCCAGTACCCCTCGAGCATATGCTGGCGCCGGCTCCGAATACCCCGACAGGGCCGGGGCTCGCCGCCGATCTGGCGTTTGTACGCGACTGGCTACATGATCGTGCTCCACATACCCGCAACAGTTACCGGCGCGAGGCCGAGCGGCTGCTGTTGTGGAATGCAGCGCGCAAGAAGGGGCTGCAGGCATTGGAGGCCGGCGATCTTGAGGCTTATGAGGATTTTTTAGCGGACCCTCAACCGGCGGCGTTCTGGTGCGGCCCGAGCGGTGCGCGCGACAGAATGCACTGGCGGCCATTCGAAGGCCCGCTGAGGCCTAGTTCGGTAGCGGCCGCCTTGCGGGTGGTTCGGGCGCTGCTACGCGCAACGGTTAAGGCCGGGCACCTGGCGAGTGCCCCACTCATCCCAAGGCAAGCCGCCGCCGCTGCGCCCACGGCGCAGAGCGCCCCGTCCGTTCAACCCGACGTGGAGGCCTTCCTGGTCTGGCTGGGGGAGGCGCGGCAAGGTCCGCGGCATCGTGCTGCGCTGGCTGCAGTACAGCTCATGCGCAGCGCAGGCTTGCCGCTGAGCGAGCTGGCGGCGCTGCACTGCGCCAGCCTGCAGTCGAGTGCCAACGGCACCTTCCTGCGACGCCCGGGTTCGCGGCAGCAGGTGATGGCCCTTCACACTGCTGCCCGACAGGCCTTGGAGGCGCATTGGGCCGATCGTGGCTGGCCAAGCATGATGCCGCCGGCGCAGGCAGCGCTGTTGGCCCCGACGGCACAGCCTGCCACCACGCGCGGGCGCAACAAGCGCCTTGAAGGGATGGCGGCCGGCTACTCGGCCAGCGGCCTGGATCAATTGCTGCGTAGTCTGTGGCGGCACTTCTGTGAGCAGCGCGGGGAACCATCGGAAGGGTTCACGCCCGGCCAGCTTCGCACCCGCGCAAGCCGGGCCTGAGTTACTCGCACCTGGACGCCAACACCAACTCAAGTTTCGCGCAGCGCGAGGCGCCAGGCCGAGAACCCATTCCCCCACCGCGATTCCATGCGGCGCAAGGGGTCGCAGAAGCCTTTCGGCCCACACTCCTGCATTGCCAGAGTGCTCGCAGTACCAGCTGGCCTCGCCATCTAACTTACCATTATCCGAATAATGGTAAGTGATGAACTGGATATAATGGGTCACAAGGCTGGCTTTGCCCAGTCTATGCGCCGGCCGCCAGGCCGCCGCCGCCGGGCCCTGCCATGGACACGGCCCAGACTACCCTGCCCCAAGCCTCCCATGAATACGTCGCCCCTCCCGCCGAACGCACTGCCCAGCCCAGTATTGCCGGGCGGGCTTTCCGACGCCCAGCTGGTGCACGCATGGCTAGACGCCAAGTCCGCCGCGGGTCTCGGTCTGCGCGCCAGCACCTGCAGTCAGTACGAGCTCGAGGCGCGGCGCCTGCTTTGGTATGCGCATGTGCAGGACCGGCCTCTGGCCACCTGGCAGGTTACTCATGCCAGCGACTACCTTGCCTTCTTACGTGACCCGCCCGCGCACGCGGTCAGCAACGGCCGAGCTCGCCGGGGCAGCGTGGCTTGGCGACCGCTGCGCGGCCCGCTTTCCGAGGCATCGCGACGCCAGAGCGCAGTCATCGTGGGTAGCCTGTTCGACTGGCTGGTACGGGTTGGGGCTCTGCGGATCAATCCGTTCGCCCCAGTGCCGCGAGAGCGCTCTGCCACGGGGCCAGGCTCCCAGCGGAGGTTCCTCGAACTGGAACAGGTGGCAGCGGTGTTCGAAGCGATTGAAGCACGTCCGGCGCCGACGCGGTGGGCGCAGCTACACCAAGCGCGCGACCGCCTGCTGGTTGCGCTGCTGTTTCAGACGGGGCTGCGCGCCTCCGAGGTGGCCGCACTAACTTGGGCGGATTTCGAACGCCATCCTGGCCGGTCCCGTGCGTTCTGGACCGTGCGCATCCGTCAAGCCAAGGGGGGTAACGATCAACTGGTGCCCTGCGATAACGCGATGGACGAACTGGCACGCTTTCGCCGCTTGGTAGGGCTACCGCCTTTGCCAAGCACTACCGACACTACAGCAGTCATCCCGGCGATCGCCGGTGGGCGTCAACGCGCTGTGCCGCCGGCCGATCCGTCTGAGCTACAGCGAAAGCTGAGTCGGCCGCTTCGTACGCGTCAGGGAATCTATACCATCGTGCGTGCAGCATTTGCGGAAGCGGCCGACCGTCTGGAGCGGGAGGACCGTGGCGAAGAGGCGGTCAGGCTCCGAGGTGCGTCGACGCACTGGCTGCGGCATACGCATGCCACGCATCTGTTACGTGCCGGCGTGCCGGTAACCGACGTTCAGCGCGCCTTGCGACACCGCGACATCAACACCACGCGGCGGTACACCCACGAAGCGCTGGAAGACGTAGCTCTTGCGCTAGCCGGCAAAATTCCGGGCGCCGCGTAGGGCGCTGGATGCCAAGCCATTTCTGCGCTCCCTCGCTGTGTACCGCGGTCGCCTTCGGCTGGCCGTGAAAGGCAGTGAAGAACCAGGTGCGAGAACACCTCTTTGGCTCGGCTCGGTGAGCAATCAATTCCCTGCGGTTGGTTCCAGGTCAGGTTGACCTGGCATAGGTGCATGCGGTGGTGTTGCGTGCGTCCGTCCGCGCTTGCCATACCGTAAAGAGGCCAGCCGTCGCACCTGGAGTTCGAACCAATATTTTTCGGCGACTCTGTGGCGGGGGCACCAAGCTGACTCGATGCGGGCCTTGCCCAACGCGGGAAGGTCGGCGAGCCGCACTACGAGCGTCCCAACTTAGTAAAACTAGCGAGCCGCACTTGGGACCGTCACAACTTGGGGTGGTCGTAAAGCAGGCCTAGCAGCGTCTCAACTTGGAAAGTCGGCGCGCCCGCATCTGACACCGTCCCAACTTCGGAGGCTTGGTGAGCCGTACCTGGCATCGTCCCAACTTGGGAAAATCGGCGGGCAGCACCCGGAACCGTCCCAACTTGGGAAGGCCGCCAAGCAGTGCCGGACACCGTCCCCACTCGGGAAGGTCGGTGAGCCGATCCAGTCGGTGAGCCGCGCCTGCACCGTCCCAACTGGAAGGTTGGCGACCTGTGCCCGGGAGCGTCCCAACTTGGGAAGGTTGGTGAGCCGCGCCGGCACCGTCCCAACTTGGGAAGGTTGGGGAGCCGTGCCGGCCCCCTCCCCAACTTGGGAAGGTCGGCGAGCCGTGCCGGGCACCGTCCCAACTTGGGAAGGTCAGCGAGCCGTGCCGGGCACCGTCCCAACTTGGGAAGGTCGGTGAGCCGCGCCGGGCAGCGTCCCAACTTGGGAAGGTTGGCGAGCCGTGCCGGGCACCGTCCCAACTTGGGAAGGTCAGCGAGCCGTGCCGGGCACCGTCCCAACTTGGGAAGGTCGGTGAGCCGCGCCGGGCAGCGTCCCAACTTGGGAAGGTTGGCGAGCCGTGCCGGGCACCGTCCCAACTTGGGAAGGTCNACCGTCCCAACTTGGGAAGGTCGGTGAGCCGCGCCGGGCAGCGTCCCTACTTGGGAAGGTTGGCGAGCCGTGCCGGGCAGCGTCCCAACTTGGGAAGGCTGGCGAGCCGTGCCGGGCACCGTCCCAACTTGGGAAGGTTGGCGAGCCGCGCCGGACACCGTCCCAACTTGGGAAGGTCGGTGTGCCGCGCCGGGCACCGTCCTAATTTGGGAAGGCTGGCGAGCCGTACCGGGCAACGTCCCAACTTGGGAAGGTTGGCGAGCCGTGCCGGGCACTGTCCCAACTTGGGAAGGTTGGCGAGCCGTGCCGGGCACCATCCCAACTTGGGAAGGCTGGCGAGCCGCGCCGGGCACCGTCCCAACTTGGGAAGGTTGGCGAGCCGCGCCGGGCACCGTCCCAACTTGGGAAGGTCGGTGAGCCGCGCCGGACACCGCCCCAACTTGGGAAGGTCGGTGAGCCGCGCCAGGCACCGTCCCAACTTGGGAAGGTCGGTGAGCTGTGCCGGGCACCGTCCCAACTTGGGAAGGTTGGCGAGCCGTGCCGGGCACCGTCCCAACTTGGGAAGGCCGGTGAGCTGTGCCGGGCACCGTCCCACGTTGGGAAGGTCGGCCAGCCGTACCCGGCAGCGCCCCAACTTGGGAAGGTCGGGGAGCTGCGCTTGGCACCGTCCCATCTTGCGAAAGTTGGCGGGCCGTGCCTGGCCCCCTCCCAACTTGGGAAGGTTGACGAAACGTGCCTGACACCGTCCCAACTTGGGAAGATCGTTGAGCGTCCCCTGGCACCGCCCCAAACTGGGAATATCACCAAGCCGTGCCAGGGATCGTCCCAACTTGGGAAGGTCAGCGCGCGTCGCCCATGCTGGGCGTTGGGCAAAAAAAAGCCCGCTCGAAGCGGGCGTGGTTATTTGAGCTGTACTTACTTGGGCTGGTGGTGAAACGATTCGCTAATGAGCTGCCTGATTTGCGTCTCCAGGGCCTCGGACAGAACCCCAGCTCTGATTTTCACAGTGAAGCCGTTGACGTCCTTCGTAATGGAACCAGCCTGTTCCTTGCCGGAAAAAAACTTGTCAATGCTTCGCTCACTCGCGGAACTTGGCGCCGAAGCGCGCCGGGTTGCGAGTGCCTTGATAGCGCCAGCGACTTTACCTTGCTCCATCTTTCCCGATGCTACAAGTGGCCAAATCTCTTTCGCAGCATCGTTTCCGGCCTCTCCATACTTCCGAATCGTTGTGACAATGGTTTCGGCCGCGCTGCCGCCAAGCAGCCGCGGCTGAAGGTCGAGATCCTTCAACACGAAATCTGGCAACTGCGCGAAGCTAAGGAACCGATAGAGACCACTCTTGGACAGGCCAAGCGCCTCCGCAAGTCGCACGCGGGATGGAAATTCCTTCTCAGTCCGCCGGACAGACAGCGCGATTTCATAGTCAGAAAGGTCGTCGCGGCTAATATTCTCGACCATGGCGAGCACCGCCATATCCGCGTCAGAACACTCCACGACGACGGCCTTGACGGTATCGAGCCCAAGCATTTTGTGGGCGCGCCACCGGCGTTCCCCTGCCACAATCTGGTAGCCGGATTCAGCGCGGCGTACCACGATAGGCTGCATGAGTCCCACCTCACGAATTGACTCTGCAAGCTCTGACAGCTTGACTTCATTGAACACGCGCCGAGGCTGCCACGGGTTCGGCACAATATCGGCAACAGCCAGTTGCGACGCGACGCCGGTTGCCTCCAACTCCTGGACACGGAGTTGCGCAACGGCCAGCGCCCCAGTGAGGCCAGGCGCGGTCTGGGTTCGGTCGCTACGCTTGACTTCGTCCTGATTAATCGCCGAGGTCTTGCGGATGCCCGCCGTCTTAGCCAGCAGCTGTTCTCGCATATTGCTCATTGCGCGCTCCTCCATTTTTCTGCGTAGATTTCATCCAACCACCGGCAATAGTCCATAATCGGCTGACGCACGCGGGTCAGCGACTTGGCTGCGCTATGCGTGCTACTCACGTCGAACACCGTCGAGAATGCCAGCGCCCCCGTGCTCATCACCGAACTCGCCGGCACTTCGATCGAATGCAGCCACTTCTCATAAGCGCTCTGCGCCCAGGCACGCACGATGGGTGCCGACGAGGTGCGCCCATAATCGACCTTGGAGAGCAACAACGAGACAAAGTCGTATTTCTTGTCGGCTTCATATTTGATGAAGCTTTTGGAGACGTCTGAAAACAAGCGCCAGAAAGACAGGGAGCTGATGAAGTCCAGGTTCTCAGGAACCATCGGCATGACCATCGCGTCTGCCGCAAGCAAGGCGTTCAGGTTCATGTAGGAAAGCGAGGGAGACGTATCCATGAGGATATAGTCATAGTGCTTGCGCAATGGCTCCAACCCTTCCCTCAGCACCGTCCAGAAGCGGAAGCCAGGCTTGATTTTCTGCATCGCAGGCAGATGGAACTCTGCCCCAATCAGTTCGGTGTGCGCAGGAATCAGATCAAGGCCATCCCAGTACGTTGACTGGATGCTTCCCAGCAGTCCCCCCTCGATTTGCTGGTCATAGATATAGGGCAAGACCGTGTCTTCCGGCGTGACATCCTTCTCGGCATACAAACCACACAGTTCAGAGAGCGAGGCCTGAGGATCCAGGTCGACAACCAGGACTTTTCGGCCACGCAATGTCAGCCCCTGAGCCAGGCACATAGTCGTCGTAGTCTTGGCCGAACCGCCCTTGAGCTGGGCGGTGATAATAATTTTTCCTTCCGGCTCTCTCGTGCCTGTGACGAGCGGCGTCTGATAAATGTCGGAGACCTTCTGCACCCAGATGCGTGCCTCCTCCAGCGTGAAGGTCCGGGTACGCCCAGTACCGGCGGCCTTTCCTGGCGGCAAATCGCCATCTCCCTTGGTCGCGAGGTACTGAACTTGCGAGTGGGAGATGTTGCATAGGTCTGCAATCTCCCCCGTCTTAAAAATAGGTGCGGTTTTTCGCGGCCGCGGTGCGAGAATCGTCTCGCGAAGTTCGTCCGTAAAAATGGTGACCTTTTCCGCGAACTGGGATATCTGCTCTAGCGGTACAGTTCGGTCGACTGCTGGAAGTTGGCTCGTTTTCACCATTCTGAGGTTTATCCGGAAAATTCGAGAAAGCTCAGAATACAGGAAATGCATGAGCAACGGCTCATAAATCGCTGTTTTTTAATCAGAGTTTCTTTGAAAACAACGATTTTGCCTAAGTTCTAGGCAGTTCCGGGACGTCTTGGGGTTCACATGAGGTCACCGGTAAGCTTTGTGAGATCCCTCGACTTAGAGGCGAACCCAAAGGGTGGCACAAATGACCTCACCTTCAATGGCTACATCGCCTTTCGGGCCCGGCAAGGTGAGGTCATTTGTGCCGTTCGGCAGAACCGGAGAAGTGAACTCGGCGAAATCCGGCACAATGAAACTCACCTTCGTTCCCGTCCAGCCCAAGTCTTGCCCAGGGCTTGGTATGGGGGAGGGCAGCTACTCGGCGTTTCCGCACAATTGACCTCACCTTTGCACGGCCCAGACAAAGAAGTCCATCACGCAAGAACAGTGATGGTGAGGTCATTTGTGCTGCTTTGCAGCATGGTCTAGTGCTGGAGCATCATCTCGTCGCAATGACAACTCTTTTCAGGGCTAGGAGTCAGGGAGCGGGGTGCAGGTGCCAGCCGATGCACAATCAACCTCACCATCCTTTGAGCGCCCAGACCCTTTCATCGGACGGTGAGATTCATTGTGCAAGGTTTAACCTCGGTAATCGCCAGCACAAAAAACCTCACCTTCACCTCATGCACAAAGAACCTCACCATGAGGCTGAGCGCGGGGCCTTACAGGACTTCCAGCGATCCTCTTGCCAGCTTCGTAGCGTCGGACAGGTCCGTCGATCCTATTGCTTCGGCGTAATCCCGGTTAAATCACGTCAATCGGGACGCAGAAATGGGTACGCATGTGTGCAGAACTCGAAGGGCCGCGACGCGCACCGTTCGCATCGTGACTGCCGGCGTTGTGTTGGTTGGATGTTTTTGAAGTAAACCACCCAACCAACAAACAGAGAATTGCGAAATCCTTGTTGATCAAGGACTTAACCTTTGAAAGGTGAGGTTAGCTGTGTCAAAGGTGAGGTTCCGTGTGTTGCGAAGGTGCGGTTTACTGTGTGATGACGGTGAGGTCTATTCCCCGACAAGGTGAGGCTCGTTGTGCAAACACCCCAAAGGTGAGATGTATTGTGCGTCACCTGTGGACAAGTACGCTTTGCCCAGTCTGGTCCTAGGCTTAAACGATTCGCGTGACGGAGATCGGTGAGGTTGGTTGTGCATCAGGTGAGATTCATTGTGCGCATTGACCCACGCTGACCCGACAGCCCGACGGATCAACCTGAAGGTGAGGTTTGTTGTGTTGACAGGACCTCACCATCACATGCTAGAGTCGCCCGAGCAATAAAACGAGCGGGAAGACGCGTATGGAGACGGACAATCCGGTGGAGGTCAAAGCGAGGACGACGCCTCGCCAAATGGCGCTGGCCTTGTTCGAGGACATGTTTGACCTCGGGATGCCCATCAACGAGGCCAACCGCGAAATCGGCTATCAGCGCAACAATTTCTTCACGGAAATTGTCAACATGGGATTGGCGGCGCGACGGTTCCTGGATGCCGCCTATTTCATCGTGGCACAAGAGCCGGAGGTTCCTGACCAATACGATGTCGAGCTGAACTACTTTAAGTGGTTGATGCGCTATGACAGCCGGAACCTGAAGCACTTGCGTACTATCGCGGACGAAGCGCAGAACGCCAAGGTTCGCGTCACCAATACACCGTCAGACCGGGAGCCGGATGAGAACGATATCTGGGTCCAGGTCCAGCTGATCGGCATGGTGGCGATGCATCGCGGCCGCGTCCGTTTCGATGTGCATCACAGTTTGATCCCGCATATTCGAGATCCCCGCAAGTCTCATTGGCTTAGCCTTCGCATCTCAACGGCATTTACCCGCAGTCTCGCGCGTGCGATCTATGACAAGGTCTTGCCGAGTGTGCCCAACGGGCGTACGGACTGGATCAAACTCGATGAGATGCGGACCTGGCCGGGAAAGATGGGCGCGAATGCCAACATCTTCAAATACTTCAAGCGCGACTGGCTGGAGCCTGCGGTCCGTGAAATCAATGAGATCTCGGACATCGAGCTGTCCTACGAGACCAAGACCGAGTCCACTTCCTCGAAGAAGGTCGACCGGATTCGCTTCCTCCTCAAGCGTAAGGACACGGCCGACGCTGTCATGGCAAGCCTGTCCGACGCCAGCCAGATCTATAAGATCCTGAAGGACGAGTTCAACCTTTCAACCCGGCAGTTCGGCGAGCTCTCAGAGAACCGCGAGACATGGAATGATGATCGCATCCTGCAGGCGATCGAGTACACGCGGTTCAAGCTCAATCGCGGCCAGATCAAGAAGAGTCCGGCCGGCTATTTGATGAAGGCCTTACGCGACAACTGGCGGATGTCAGACGCTGAACGGACGATGGTTCAGGTCCAGACCAAGCTGCTTGTCGAGGAAGAACAGAAGGAGGCCGCGAAGATCGCGGTCAAGACTAGTGTCGAGCGCAGTGTCGCCTCGCGTGATGACGAGACCCGCGCTCGCATGAACGATGAGTCGCGGCAGGGCCGCGAGCATTTCGGTGCCACCGATACCAAAGCGCGACAGGAGTTTGTCCGGGCATGGCTGGCCTCGCGCGAGGGCAAGCTCGTGTTGAAGCGGATGAAGCTGGAGGCCTCGTCCGTGTCAGAAGAGGTGATCTTGGCCAACTCGGAGTTGGCATGGTATCTGGGCCAATTCGTGTTTGGGCGCATGGCCGCGTAGCGCGGCTGAAGGCCACAGATTACCGATCTGGCCAATTGCGTTAGCGCGCGCAAGGTTGTTGTGGCGCGACTTCCGTGCCGAAGTGAGGGCCAGTCGTTCGGTGTGAAGGAGGGCCGTCGAAGCGACACTAACAATTCATGAGCGTGTACGGGCCCCATCCACGCTATCGCGAACGGCTGCGCCTGGCAGCGGTTCCCAAGCGTCAGCATCCAGCAGGGCGCATGTGCCACCAGAACTTCGGAGTGCCCAAGATGCAGCTTCCGAGGTCGGAGGTGAGTGCTAGCTGTGAAATCGCTTGGTCAATGGCCCACCGGCTTCCCGAGATGCAGAAATTGCTTGCAGCATCACGCGATTGTTCAGTTTGAGAGCGGCAGCCCCGCGTATCCGGGAGGATCCAGCATTCCTGGCGACATCAGCTGTGCGCCAGCGCGAGCATATGGTTAGCTTCGACGCGCCTACTTCACCGAACTACGACACTATCGTCAACAACTGCGCGTCGTGGCTCACTTTGGTCCTGTGAGGGTACGCGCGTGCAGGCGCTGGATCCGGGCAACTTCGCCCCGGGAAAACCGTGCATGACCATGGCGCGATAGGCCTTACTTTAGCGACGCCTTTCATAGCCGTACAGCTAATCGTCGAATAGAGCTCAGAATTGAGGACAGGGCGCACGTTGCGCCTACCTTGGCTGAAGCCATCTAGCGTCGTTCAAGGTCGAAGCGAGGCCAGCACTGCGTGCTGACGGCTCCGGCCCTGCAGGCCTGCGCGCTGCGCTTGCCAGCTTGTAGTTCTGCCAGGGGTGGGGGAGGGCGGTCTTGCTGTTCCCTTCACAATATCACGGCGTTCTCGCCGTCAAGGGCTGCGCGCTTTGACGCGCTTGCGGCCGTAGCCGTCTTCGACCCTGTGACGGCTTGCGCTGCGCCGTGCTGGCGCCGGTCTTGGGCAATTCCGCCCGAGCAACCGGAGCTCGATCATGTCGCAACAGTCCTTCTCGTTCCAATCTTCGTTCGATTCCTCACTGCTGGTGCGCGACACGCACGGGCGCTATCTGCCGGCGTCAATGGACCAGATTCTCGAAGCGGCGCGCCAAATCATCGATCAAAAGATGCGGCGAGGCATGGCCTTCTCGTCGCCTGCGATGGTCAAGGAATTCCTTGCTGCAAAGCTTGCCGGCTTGGAGCATGAGATCTTCGCGGTGTTGTTCCTCGACTCGCGGCATCGCCTCATCCAGTACGTTGAGATGTTCCGCGGCACGATCGACAGCGCAGCGGTTCACCCACGCGAAATCGTCAAGGAGACGTTGCGTTGCAATGCTGCGGCTGTGATTTTCGCGCACAACCATCCAAGCGGTGAGCCAAAGCCAAGCACGGCCGATAAGCTACTGACCCAGCGACTCAAGGATGCGCTGGCCTTGGTCGACGTACGCACACTGGACCACATCATTCTCGGCGGAGACACTACGACTTCCTTCGCCGAGCAAGGCTTGCTTTGATACCTGGGGCTTCGGCCCCTTTTTTGCTCGCCCAGGCTGGGTCCGGGGTTGTGTGCGGCGATACCGTCGCCGATGTGCGCGTGCCGCACAAGGGCGACGTGGCCGGGCAGGTCATCGAGGGGGCTTACGAGGTCCTGCGCGGATTCGACCGCGTGCAGGCATCCCGGGAAGCCATCCCGCTGGACGTGGGGGAGTCGGAGGTGTTCGCCCGCGCCGCGCTGGCCCTCAAGTACGACGACCCGCAGAAGCCCCGCGCCGATTACGGCATCGCAAGTCCTGATGCCGCGTCGTGTGGATGACCGCCGCGCTGACCGATGGACCCTGTTCAACCGCACGCAGGAAAACCTCATCAAAGGCGGTCTGTCCGCCCGCGCGGCCAACGGCCGCCGCCAGCGCACCCGGCCGGTGCAAGGCATCGATAGCGACTGAGCCGCGCCCTATGGCTGCTGGCCGTTGGCATGCGCCAGCTGAAAGCCTGACCCTCGCGGAGGGGCTTTCAATATCCCGGCCCCTCCATTCCTCCTGCTGCTGTGCTTGTCACGAAGGGAGATACCACGATCAACGCCGTTACCCAGCTGAAGATCGCACCATCGCCACCACGCTGGAGGTGGCCGACCCGAGCAAGACCCTGATCCAAATTATGCTCTCGCAATTGCTGGCGCGCCGTTCCAAGCGCAACGCGCGCACGACCGCGCGCATGTCCATCCCCCAGCTGGCCGCGTGACGTAGCTGCATGGCCCTGGCGCGTTGCGCCGGGGTATCCGCTCAAAATCCGGGCGCGGCAGGTCTGCCGCGCCCGGTCTCAACGGCTATAGCAAAAACGCCACGTCGCCGCCTTCGGCGAGGCAGCGACGGGGCGGCGCGCAAGCGCATTGCGCGCGGTACGGCGATCAGTGCCGCGCTGAGGCGGGCAAAGTATCGATGACGCCCCGCCGCGGTTGGCTGAGCGCATGGGCTACGCTCTGGGCTTGCTGCGCCAGGTTGCGCGAAAGCGTGCCGTCCTCGATGCTGGCAAATCGTCGCGCACCACGTCACGAAGGGCGGCTCACGGATACGCCGCCAGGCCGCTATGGCGCTTTCGCGCCCATGCCTCGAACACGTCGCCGCAAGCTACGACAGAGGCATTCTCGCTTGTCTTTGTGGGAGCGGTCCTTACCCGCGCTGGGGCGCAATCCGATGCAGCTGTCATGCGCGGATGCCGAGTCGGCCACGGCTCCTCTCGGGGAGGTCGGCCCATGCGTCCGTTAGCGTTGTGCATCCTGACAGGGGCGCGGCTGCGCCTCGGTCTTCATGGCCGCAACCTTCCGGTACAAACAATTTCCCCGCCGTTGCACGGCTTCCTCGCGCAGCAAATTGTTCGCGCCTCCAGGTCCTCCGCTGCGCGTCGGCCGCAAGCGGTGCAACCAGACCGGCCCCTGCTGATCGGATCACAACAAGGACGCGATGGGCGCGACCTTGGGTAACCCGAAAGGAGAACACATCATGGCTAACATCGGCAACTTCATCGCACAGAACGACGGCTTCACCGGCACGCTTCGCACCCTGACGCTCAACGTCAAAGTCAGGTTCATTCCCAACGACAAGACCAGTGAGAACGCCCCCGACTTCCGCATCCAGGCGGCCGGCGGCTACGAAATCGGCGCGGCGTGGGAGAAGGTCAGCCAGTCCGAGCGGCCTTACTTGTCCGTGACCATCGATGATCCAGCATTCCCGGCGACGATCTACGCCCGACTCATCGAGGAAGAAGACGGTACGCACAACCTGATCTGGTCGCGCAGCAAGCCTGCGGCCTGACAAGCGCCTCGAGACGCCCCGCCCCTTGCGGCGGGGCGCAGATGCTGCTGCATGCCCGCAGCATCGCGCGCACGGCTACGGCGCGTCGCGCCCTTCGAGACGGCCTCGAGTTCCCGGCGCACCTGCGCCAGAAGCCGGTCGGCCTTTCGGTTGATTGAGCTGCTTACGGATTCCCGCAGATCAGAGTGACCGCATCCGTGCCTTACGTGGCTACCGCAGTATTGTTTCGATACTTCTGTGGTTGCACGAATCCGCGCGTTTTTGGATCCGTGAGAAAGTCGGCGAGTCGAGCGGGCCCTACCTGGCCGTGACATCGATGATCCTTCGTTCCCGGTAACGATCTACGCCCGGCTGACCAAGGAGGAGGAGGGTGTGCACAGGCGGATCTGGTCTCGCAGTCGAAGATATGCCCGCCCAATCAAGGCGCTCTCATAACCGCGCTTCGGCCATCAGTCTAGTCATCGTCACGCCAAGTGCTACGGCGATGCGCTCAAGTCTGAGAACTGCGACATTGTTGTCGCCGCGTTCCACCCGCCCCAGATAACTCACGTCGATTTCGGCGGACAGGGCCAATTGTTCCTGTGAAAAGCCCCGTTCCTTCCGGATGCGTCGAATCGCATCGCCAAGGGCGACAAGGGTTGGGTTCTGACGTTGACTGCTGAGATTTGGCACACCCGCATCATTCAGATATGATGCGGCTTGTGCTAGGGTACATGTACCCTATTAAGTTATCCGGGGTGGAGTGGCTATCGGGTGGAAGGGCGACGTGGTGTCACGCAATCCCGGAAAGGTGCTCACACCGGTGTACTTCGCTTGATGTAAACCCCGCCGCACTGGACCGTGTGGGGATGTGACGACCCGCGATTGGGAGGTGCGCCCAGTATTGCCTTGCTCCGCGTGGAGCGAACTTTCCCGGAGGCTGCAATCATGAACCCAACCTTCATCACCGCAGAACAGCGCGCGCAGTTGCTCGCAAACGGCCACGCGTATGCAAATGAAAAGGCCCGGGACCTACTCCCCGTGGTGCGGCTTTTTGCCCCCGACGCGCATGCAACCTGGCTACTGGCCGCGCTGGATCCGGCCGATGGTGACACCGCCTACGGTCTGTGTGACGTGGGTATCGGCATGCCCGAACTAGGCCATGTAAGGCTGTCCGACCTGGCATCCATCGTTGGGCCGCTCAGAAGGCCGATTCTCCGCGACCTATACTTCCGGCCAACGCGACCGCTTTCGGCGTATGCGCAGCTAGCGCAGCTTGATGGCTCGATTCCCGACTGACCGAACCAGCTGGCCCACTTTGGTGGGCCGGCCCGACAAGCGTCTGCGCGACTCATTAGTTGCACCATGGGCTGCCGCCTGCCGCTCAGAGCAAAAGAAGAACAAGCAAATACCGGTAGGGGGGATCTGAGGCGCTTACTCTAGCCCCGGAAGATCCAAAGCCTGACGCCTCATAGGCGATATCTCGTTGACGAGCAGGTAGAGCTGCTCTGAGAGGAGCCCGCCTGAGATACGGCTTAATGTCTCAGCGGCTGACCGTTCCCATGCGGGCGTGGCGCCCCGGACGATGCCTGATCGGCATCCCTCACGCGCAAACGATGGGGTCTTGGTCTCAAAAGGACCAGCCCTGACCGAAGTCCATTGATCACTACCTGACGAGGACCGAACGTGAATCCACAACAAGAACTACCTGTGAATCCCATGAGCGCAGCTGAGGGCGTCTTGCCGACACCGGCACGCACGCTCGATGCGCGGGACTACAAGACACTTGCCTTGGCGGCCCTTGGCGGTACGCTCGAATTCTACGACTTTGTCATCTACGTTTTCTTCGTCGCAGTGCTGGGAGCGCTATTCTTCCCGCCCAACATGCCAGATTGGCTGCGACAACTGCAGACGTTCGGCATTTTCGCCGCCGGCTACCTGGCACGCCCGCTTGGCGGCATCGTGATCGCCCACTTTGGTGACCGGCTTGGCCGCAAGCGCATGTTCACGCTCTCGATCTTGCTGATGGCAGCGCCCACGCTGATGATCGGCCTGCTGCCCACCTACGCCAGCATCGGGGTCGCGGCGCCACTGTTGCTGCTGGCGATGCGCGTGCTGCAGGGCGCGGCCATCGGTGGCGAGATGCCTGGTGCCTGGGTGTTTGTCGGCGAACACGTGCCGAGCCGGCACTACGGTTTCGGCATCGGCACGCTGACCTCGGGCATCACGGGCGGCATTCTGCTGGGTTCGCTCGTTGCTGTCGCCATCAATCGCCATTACTCGCCTGAGCAAGTGAGCGATTTCGCCTGGCGCATCCCCTTCATCCTGGGCGGCGTCTTTGGACTGGTGTCCGTGTACCTGCGCCGGTTTCTGCATGAGACCCCCGTGTTCCGCGAGTTGGCTGACCGCAGCAATCTGGCGCGCGAACTGCCGATCCGCACCGTGCTGCGCGATCACCGCTCGGCCAGTCTGTTCGTCGCACTGTTGACCTGGGTACTTTCCACCTCGATCGTCGTGGTCGTGCTGTACACGCCCGCCTACCTGCAGAAGGTCCATCACATTCCCGCCGCGCTCGCGCTCGAGACCAATGCTTTCGCCACCCTCACGCTGACCATCGGCTGCGTAATCGTCGGCTGGGCGTGCGACCGCATCGGCACCCGGGCCGTCATGCTGATCGGCTGGGGCGGACTCTTCATGACCGCTTACCTCTTCTACGGCAGCCTGCCGGGCGCGCCGGCCACGCTGTTCTGGCATTACGGGCTGCTGGGTCTGTTCGTCGGCACCATCGCCACCGTGCCGATTGCCGGCGTCCGCGCCTTTCCGGCACCGGTGCGGTTCACCGGTCTCTCGTTTGCCTACAACATGTCTTACGCAGTCTTTGGCGGCCTCACGCCGATGATCCTCACGCTCTGGCTACAGCACGACACCATGGCGCCTGCTCATTACGTGGCAGTCCTGGCCGCTGTCGGATTCTTGCTTGCGTTCTGGCCCCTCGCTAGGTCCGGCCACGCCATGCGCAATGGCGTGGCCAGCACGGCTGGCCACGTCAGTCGATAACGAAGGAGCAACGCAATGAACGCGACGGAAAACACGCCACCAGTACGCCTGCTGACCCCCGCCGAGCTGGCTGTCTGCATCAAGGTGTTCCGCGATGCCCGGCAATGGACTCAAGAGCAGTTGGCCGTGGTCGCCGGGCTCAACCTGCGAACCGTTCAGCGCGTCGAGCAAGGTTGGCCCACCGGCCCCGACACCTGCCGGGCGCTGGCCCGCGCGTTCGATTTCCTGGACATCGACGCGCTCAACAAGCCATACGCGATTCCACCGGAGGACGAACTCCAGGCTGCGCAGGAACAGTTCGACCACGAGCACGCCACCTTCGCGGCGATTCCGCTGAACAGGTAAGCAGTTGGCCGAGCTGGCGCAGACCAGCACGATGGACATGTCGCAGCTGGCCTTCGAGATGGGCCGCGAAACGGATAAACGCTTCGCCGCGCTGATGGAATATTTCCGCAACTACAGAGATTGCCAGGACGCCTACACCGAAGCGCAGAAGCGCGAGGCGTCTGACACGATGCAAGCCAACATCGATGTGCTCAAGACCCTTGGCGTTTCGCTACGCTATGCCGAGCGCAAAGTGCTGCTGAAGGGCGGCTCGGACCCGGACAGGCCAATGCCAGCTAACGTCCTGTACGTGATCGCGTTTCCGCTCGGCAAGGAACCCAAGCTATTCGCCACGCCAGCTTCCGTTGAAAATCGTCTGTAGGCTGAAGGGCCAAGACTCACGCTTGCCAGCGCCGCTCCAAGCCAAACCGTCCGAATCGCCGTAGGAATGGCACATGATGAAGAAGGGAAACGCGTGCTGTGCGCCTCGATGGCTCGATCGACGACTGATTTTGACCCGTAGCCCCAACTCATGGCCGCCGGTACGGCGGGCCATCCAGACACAAGCCATCGCACAAGCCATTGCGGCACATTGTGGTTAATGCAGTCTGAATCAAGACGACGGCGGTCCAGACCTACATTCTTGCGCGGAGACGGAGCGGCCTTGATCCCAAAAGACATCAAGCTACGCCGAAGACCAGCGCCGAGTGGGGGCGGCATGAAGAAAAACTGCTGGCGAAGCAGCGGCCACCATAGCGCTGGATGACCTTCATTGATTTCATAAGCCACTGTCCGTTAGGCAGAGAGGAACATAAGTTTGCGACTTAGGTCCTATTCGCTGTGAATGACCTCAATACCGAACTAGATCTTGTCTTCTCATTGACAAATCACGCAGAAGCGCTCGTGAGAACTGATTGCGTTGAATTTTGATCAGAAAGAGGAGGTTCGGTGGGTTAGGAATGTGATAACCATTTGTCAGGATTACGTAAAGATCGTTCTATTCGTGATATGAGAAGACTATTATGTCGTCTCAATTTGAGGGGAGCTGGCTTGCACTTGCTGTTGATTGACGATGATGGGGACCTGTGCGAAATGCTCACAGCCTATCTTGGCGATGAGGGATTCATCACGACCACCGTTGGCGATGGCAGGGAAGGGGTGACGGCTGCGTTGTCCGGACGTCATGATGCGGTCATCCTCGACATCATGCTGCCCACGTTGAGCGGCATTGATGCGTTGCGCGAAATCCGCCGGCGCAGCGATGTACCCATCATCATGTTGACCGCGCGTGGCGACCCCGTGGACCGGGTCGTAGGGCTGGAAATGGGGGCTGATGACTATGTTCCGAAACCTTACGATCCGCGCGAGCTTGTCGCGCGCGTGCGTGCGGTGCTGCGCCGACGGCCATTGAACGGCCCTGCGGGCCCGCATGAATGCTTCTCGATTCTCGGCTTGGTGCTTTCACCGAGCACAAGGAAGGTAAGCTGGAATGATCGGTCAATCGAGTTGACCGCATCGGAGTTCAACGTGCTGGAAGCGCTGATGCGGGCCGGCGGGGCAGTGAAATCAAAAGATGATCTCTCGCTGGAGGCGCTGGGACGGCGACGTGAACCCTATGACCGAAGCCTGGATGTCCACATCAGCAATATTCGGCAGAAGTTTGTGGTCAATGGCGCTTGCGACATTGAGATAGCGACGGTCCGAGGGATCGGGTATCGGATAAAGGCGGAATCTTGAAATCGCGATTGTTCTGGAAAATCCTTCCTGGATTCTTGATATCCGTTATCATCATTTTGCATAGTGTATGGATAGCCATTGTCCTGACATCAGAGAATTACTCGTCTAATGAGCGGGAGTTGGCTCGGATTCTCGCGCCCTACCAGTTATCGGCGGCGCAGGTGGCGATCGAATCAGGCGGAATAGGGAAGTTCAAGGAGATATCACAAAGCTGGGAGGCCCAAGGTTCGAACCGGCGGAGCGACTACAACCATTGGAACCGTTTGTCGATCGTCGAAGCAAAGCGTGTTGTCGACTCTGAGGGAGCTACCAACGAGCGCCGCGATGTCGTGGTCGTATATGCGATCGACCCTGAGTCAAAAAAATGGGCGATCCGGTACACGCTGCCGCCGGATACCCCTATCGAATTCTGGAGCATCACGGATTCTTTCCCCTCCGTCTTAACGATTGAGTGGGCGATTCCGGGGCTGATGGGCGGTCTGTTATTCAGCGCGATCTTGGTCTGGTACCTGAGCCGGCCGATTCAGCGTCTGCGTGCCGGGTTTCGCAAGCTGGCCGAGGGCCAGCTTGCTACCCGGCTGGGGCCCGCAATGGGCCGGCGGCGCGACGAGATCGCCGATCTCGCGAACGACTTCGATCGCATGGCCGAGCGGCTGCAGCAACTGGTGCTGGCACGGGATCAGCTACTGCACGATGTCAGTCATGAACTGCGTTCGCCACTGGCCAGGTTGAACCTCGCGGTGGTGCTCGCAGGTCAGGATGCGGCGACGCCCAGGGCGCCACTGCAGCGCATCGAATCTGAGGTGGAGCGATTGGATGGCCTGGTTGGAGAACTACTATCTCTGTCCCGCGGCGAAAGCGACGAATCGGAACGCGAAGATTATTTCGATATGCGCGCGTTGGTTGATGCTGTCGTTGCCGATGCCAGTTTCGAAGCCGAGGCCAAGGGTGTCTCATTGGTGGCACGGATCGAACCGGCAACGCAAACGCTGATGCAAGGGAGCGCGAAACTTATCCGCCGCGCGATCGAGAACATCATCCGGAACGCCATCCAGTTCTCGGCGCAGGGAGAAACGATCGAGGTTGCCCTGTCGGTGGACGGCGAGCTAAACCACGTGTTGCTGCTTATCGCGGACCGAGGCCCAGGAGTGCCGGAGGCGGACTTGGTACGTATGCAAGAGCCGTTCGTTCGACTTCAAAATGGTCTGGATCGGCAGGGCTATGGGCTGGGGTTGGCAATTGCGAGCCGTGCCGTTCAGTGCCACAAGGGAACGCTCGTTGCCGCAAACCGTGCCGGGGGAGGACTGGTCGTCACAGTGACACTGCCGCTAGTGAATATGGTGTTGCACGTGGCCGATTAGGTCGCAGAGAAGGACGCCTGAAGAACGGGCGCGCATCGCCAAGAGCCGGTCTCTGCAACCTGGTGGCAGTATCCCTATCTGTCGCTACGGTAGTGCTGCGGTGCTCGGTCCCAGTGTGCGTTCCAAGATTCGCAGCCGAGCTGGGAGAGTGTACGTTGTCACCTGGACGGACTGGATCTTTGCGAGATTCTGTCGCGGTTGATTGCGCATCTGCCTGCGGTCCCGCGCCTTCATAAGGAGATGTTGCATGCGTGAACATTGGTCCAACTGGCCACGAGTGAATGCTTTTCGTCCGCACGACACACCCCTGGGGAAAGCGCATGGATAGCAGACCAGTGAGAGCCAGAATGGAGTTGCGTCATCTGCAGTGCTTCCTGGCCGTAGCAGAAGAACTCCATTTCACGAGAGCAGCCGAACGATTGCATAGCGTGGGCCGGCCACAAGAGCTTTGTGCGCAAGGATGGCAGGGACGGCGACGACGATAGCGGTAACTTCAGGGGGCACGAGCGCAGCAACGAGACGCACCAGTCCAGCACCGATCCCGATGCGAAGCTCCATCGCAAAGGCAAGTCTGGCAGTGAACTGCGCTACACGGGCCATACGTTGAGTGACAACCGCCACGGCCTGGTAGGCAGCGCCCTGGTGAGCACCGCGGATGGCCACGCCGAGCGTGAGGCGGCCACGGTCATGCTCAACGATGCCCTGCAGGCAACGGTCGACCCGGACGCCGAAATCACAGTGGGCGCAGACAAGGGCTACGACGCACAAGAGTTCATTCCGGCGTGCCTGGAGATGAAAGTGACGCCGCATGTGCCGCAAAACACCTCGGGTCGGCGCTCGGCAGTTCCTGATGCCATTGCCCGTAGCGAGGGCTATGCCATCTCGCAGAAGAAGCGCAAGCTGATCGAGCAAGGCTTTGGCTGGGTCAAGACGGTCGGGCGGATGCGCCAAGTGATGGTGCGTGGACTGAAGCGCGTCGATCAGATGTTCGTCCTGAGCATGGCCGCCTACAACCTCGTGTGTATTCGTTCCTTGGGACAAGTCCGTCTGCAGTTGCAGTAACGGGCAAAGAAAGCCGGAATTGGGTGCCCAACCACCGAGAACATCGATTCAAGGGCGCGCAGCTTCCGGATTGTGAAACCAAGAAGTCCTCACCCGCACAGGCAGGAATCGTGCTGTTTGTACGGGGAGTACTTCAGCAGCCTGCTAGGGTCTGTTTACATTTGAATAAATGTGTTTACATCTTGTCTTTAGCGTGAGCGAGGCAAGATGGTCCGGACGCTGTTGAGCGACGAGGTATGGCAGAAGATCAAGGACATCGTTCCGGGCAAGGAAGGCGACCGTGGCCGCACGGCGGCCGACAATCGCTGGTTTGTCGAAGCGGTGCTCTGGATCGGCCGTACGGGCAGTCCTTGGCGCGATCTTCCGGTGGAGTTTGGCCGCTGGCACACCGTGTACATGCGTTTCGCGCGATGGCGGCGCGACGGCGTCTGGCAGCGCGTTGCACATTCGGTGGCCGGCGAGGGCGAGATCGAACACATCCTGATCGATTCGACCATCGTGAGAGCACACCAGCATTCGGCAGGCGCATTAAAAAAAGTGGCCCGCAAGCGATCGGACGCTCCCGCGGTGGACTGAGTACCAAGCTGCATCTTGCAATCGACGCCATCGGGCGGCCGCTGCGGCTGATTCTCACCGAAGGACAGGCTGCGGACATCTCGTGCGCGACAGAACTGATCGAGGGCTTGCGCGCGCAAGCGGTCATCGCGGACAAGGGCTACGATGCGAACGCTTTCGTGCAGTCGATTCGCGCCGCAGGCGCCAAGGCCGTCATTCCGCCACGCTCGAACCGGATCAGCAAGCGACGCTACTGCCGCGCCCTGTACCGCACCCGCAATCTGGTCGAACGCTTTTTCAACCGCATCAAGCATTTTCGCCGTGTCTCCACTCGGTACGACAAGCGAGCCGACAGCTATCTCGTCTTCGCATCGCTCGCCTGCGCCTTCGGACCATTGGTTCAATTGTGAACAGACCCTAGTGTCCTGAGTCAGAAATTCGTAGACAAAATCGCTCGATGCTGGCGAGGATGTCATCGGCTGACTTCGACCATGCGAAGGGCTTGGG
>NZ_JBSVZB010000056.1:0-33155 GCF_054072015.1 Cupriavidus sp. CP313
GACATAGTACTGCTCATAGAAGGAATCCCCCCCTCCTTTCCGGCCTCAAGGCCGGTGAGCGTTAGCGAGAGGTGGGGGAGGATGTCAAGGCGGTTGGTCATACTGGAGAATGAAGGATAACCGCAGCTTCGGCTGCGGTTATTCACTTTGGACGCCTGACACAACGTCTAACTCAGGGCGCCGGCGATGCCAGCGGCTTCCCCTTCTCGACCACGTACACGCCAAGCACCCGCGTCGCCGTGCTACTGCTGTTGTGGGCGTCATGCACCACGCCGGCAGGCACTACGAACGATTCACCGGCCTTGACCGTGCGCGGCGACTGGCCGTCGATCAGGAGTTGCACCTCGCCTTCCATGACGTAGCTGATCTCGTCTCCGGGATGCGTATGACGCCCGGCATAGGCGCCTGGCGCCACCTCCACGCGCGCGACCACAGCTTCGCGACCTGGCACGGATACGTCGGCCCGTCCGACCAAGGTGCGAGTCAGGCCCGAACTCTGCGCTAGCGCGCTACCTGCCATCAGTGCCACGGCGCCCAAAATGGCCAAATGCTTGTAGTGCATGATGTCTCCTCGAAATTATTTTTCGGATTTTCGGAGATGGGTATCCCATCTAGTCCCAGCTAGCAGGCCACCTGCGGCGTAACATGGGCATCTTCTGCCACTGCCTGATATGTCCCCGCACACCGGATACCCAACAACCATGAATGCGTTCGCAACGACATATACAGCGATTCTCGAACGTGATTAATGTCTTGGTCCCTCCGTCGGCCTGGCAGCGGCGAAGCCGCCAATTGCGGAGAGCCTTTCGCCAAAGCCCTCATTGTATGTACGAAACCGAATGCGGATTCAACCGGTCGATGCAACAGCTTGATGGAATCGTTCAGCCGGTGTATCGACCGATTGAATCCGCAGTCGTATTGAGACGCTCGCGAGGGGGGCCACCGACGGCAGCAGCGGCTGCAATGCCTTCCACAATTCGGTGTTGATCTTCTTCCGTGCCATGAGACATGGCAACGCTCAACGGCCATGTGACGATGACATGGTTTTGTTAGCGGCACTTAGCCCGGACTACCGCCCTGCGGTGGAAACGTAGCAGTGCCCTGCTCGACGAATCGACGCCCGCCTCTCAGTTCACGGCCGGCTTGCCGCAGCGGCAGCGATGAGACAGCATGGCTTAGCGACTGATAGCTCTGGTGCAGCATCGATTCGATGATTGCCCAGTCCGCGTCCGTCATGTCGCCCGCTTCTGCGCGGGCATCGCGAAGCAGCATCGCTTGCGCGCGCAGCCGCCCGTGTTCGCGCGTGGCATTCGCGGACACCATGTACAGCGACGCCGCCGCTTCCGCACAAGCGTTGGTCAACGCATCGGGCCCATAACCCTCATGCTCCCGATGCACGATCCACCATTCCAGTTCCAGCCTGGTGGTTCGGGCCATGTCGAAGTTGCGGTCCCCCGTGTTGTGGATCAGGGTGAAATAGGTCTGCAGCGCGGGCAACGCCTTTTCGTAGTCGCTGCGCTGCTTCCCCTCTTTGAAGGTGAAGGCGGCGGAGGCGCCGTAATAGGCGCCGACGTACGACCTCAGCCACGGAAACCGATACTGCGTGCGCAGGGTCTGCGCCAGTTCAAGGAAGAGCGAGACGGGTCGGCGATCGTAGTACGAACGCCACATCCTCGTTTCCAGCGTGCCGGTCGCGATCGGATCGAAGCGGCTCAGGTCGCGGTGCCATGGCCAGAAAAGATCGGCTGCGGCATAGCCGATCAGTAACAAAAGCGCGACCAGGATCGCCCGTCTCGAACGTCCTGGCCGGGCAGCAGTCGGATAGCGCCTCAGGCCGCGAAGGGAGGCGTGCCGGGTTGTGTGCATGTACGCAACAAGCGCCTGGTCTATTTCTTGGCTACGCGCCCGAGGACGGCAGCCAGCTCGGCATCTTCGAGGACCGGCATGATCTCCAGCTCCATCAGATCGCTCCACTGATAGGCGAACTCGGTGAGCTTGGCCGCATCGTCGGTTTCGAGCAGATCGAAGCCCGACCCGAGATCGGCGCTGGTCCATCTGCCCAGCAACTGGACGCCCTCCGGCGGTAGCCCGCCGGTTCGCAGAAAGCGCTCGATCGCTTCGGCGCGCTGCTCCGTATCCGGAGCCCAATGGAAGGTCATCATGAATTTCATGGCGGCATCTCCTGATGGTGGTGTCTCAGCTCCCCCTACTTCTATATACGTTCCGGCGCGCCATGCGGATGCGATCGAGCGTGCGCGTCTCCGCGCGTGGCGAAATGGGGGAGTTTGTGACCTGTCGGGATGCCCGGAACGGACGCCGCCCGACGCCTGTCACCCGACGCGGACGCCTGGCGGCGCTAGCAGGTGAGGTGCAGGATCGCGTTGGCGCCTTTGGGGTTCGCCTCGAGCGTCTCGATGGCGTCGGCTGTCGGCTGGATGACCAGCTCGACATGGCGCCGTTTCGCCTCGCGCTTCACCTCGTCCATCACCGGCAACGCGCCGGTTCCGGTGCCGACCACGAGTTTGCTGCAGTTCCAGGGGATGTCTTCCTGGATCGACAGCGGCGTGTGGCCGAACGCTTCGCGGAATGGCTTGGAGGGGCCCTTCTTGCGTTTGCGGACCTTGCCGTGGTCGATGACTACGTCGTGGTCGTATGTGACGCCGTCGATACTGATGGTGCCGAAGGAGAATGATTCAAACCGCATTTGGGGCTCCTCTGCGATTTGGGTGCGCGTTACTGTGCGCGGTGGTTGGCCTTTGCGTGCGCCCGCTTTGGTCGGCAGACGTGCTGGCGAGGTGGTGCGGTCAGGCGGCGCGTTGCGCGGGGTGCTGCAGGCTGGCCTTCAGTTCCTCGCGTTCGGTGAAGGTCGGGTTGGCCTGCCAGCCGACTAGTTCGTCGTGCCAGCTCTCCCACGCGTTCTGGTCGAATTCGAAGTCCTCATCCAGCCGCCCGCCGTCGCGCAAATAAGCGCCGATCACCTGCGTGCCATCCCAGTAGGCAACGGCCACGTCGGAGAAATCGGCAGTGGTTCCGATCGGCATGTCGCGTAGCAACATCGCCAGGTTTGCCTTGAACGCTCGGAATTCTTGGGAGGTCATGGCGGGCTCCGGTGCGGAGGCGGAAGATGATGGAAGGTTGCACCTGATCTTTCGGCGCGTCAATTTGGAGCGTTGACCGGCCCACTTAGGGCCGCCGTGAAAGTCGACAAGAGCCGACCGGGCCACAACTGGCGGAGGTCGCTTGCCGGCCATCTACGGACGTTGCCTCGCGCTGTCCTGAGTACATCCGAACGTCTGGGCTAGCCAAACAGCGGCCTTTCGCCCATTGATTGCGCCTGTCCAACCTGTGCGACTACTCCAACTTGCGCGTCGCCGCCAAGACTTGGGGGATCACCACGGTCAACGAGCGTGGCCGCCGGCTGGCGCGGGCGTGGGAGATCGCCAAGTACTTTGCTGGCAAGCCCAGCATCTTGAGCATGAGTCCGGTACCGATGCGCTTTTATTCCGCTCCGATTCCTTCGCCGCCGACGCCTGATCTGCCGATCTCGCGACAACCTAGGCGCAGACTGTTCTGCCTTTAGCTGAAAGGAGACAGGCAGGAACACTCACGGTGACCAGAGTACAGCGAGAGCACAAGGCTGGTAGCCCATCGATTTGAAGGTGCGCGTCGCATTCGGGAGAGCGTTCCCGGATCCCTCAGATCGCCTGCAAGTTTGGAAGGAGGCGATCGAACTCCTGCTTGACCACGGTGTAGCACTCGCACACGCGAGCCTCCAGGCCAGGCCGGTCCAACACGTCGATGCACCCGTGGTGATAACGAATCAGGCCTGCCTCCTGCAATTTCAGCGCTGCATCGGTCACGCCTGCCCTTCGCACGCCCAGCATGTTGGCAATCAGCTCTTGCGTCATGCGAAGTTTGTTGGTCGGCAAGCGGTCCAGGCTCAGCAGGAGCCAGCGGCAAAGCTGCTGGTCAATGGAGTGATGCCGGTTACAGACGGCGGTCTGCGCCATCTGTGTAATCAGTGCCTGGGTATAGCGCAGAAGTAGCCGTTGCATTGGCCCGCCACGGTTGAATTCCGCTTTCATTGCTGCACGGTCGAGCGTATAACCTGCTCCCGCACTCTGCACGATCGCGCGGCTCGGCATGGTTTCTCCACCCATGAAGATGGCGATTCCGACGACACCTTCATTTCCTACGATGGCGATCTCGGCCGACGAGCCGTTTTCCATGACGTAGAGCAACGACACGATCGCCGTGGTGGGGAAAAAAGCATAGTCCAAGCGGTCGCCGGACTCGTAGACGGCGCGCCCCAGCGGAAGGTCAACGGGCACAAGTTGTGTCGCAAGGCGAGACCATTCTGCCTCTGGCAGAACGGACAAGAGATGGTTCCCTCGTGGAACGTTCAAGGGCAGCATATCTCGCTTCCTTCGTGCAATCTTGCGTTCCGATGGCGAAACGCGAAACAGACCAAAGACGGGTAAGCATCGCATTCCAATATATACCGCCTGCACGCACGAGGGGCGGAGGAAACCTCATTCGGCCGGCACGAAGTGCCTGATCAGATTCTTCCGACACGCACAATTGGCAGAACCTGCACGATAGCGTACCGACAAGGCGCTGCCCATCTCCTATCGTGACCGTGTCGATTCCATCCTGCGAACGTGCGTGGATGGTGAACACCGAGCCTCGAGCATCGACATCGCCGGGTTCGCACGAAAATTATGGAGGGCGACATGCTTAACCATCACACAGGTCACAGCGTGATTCTCTTTCCGGCTTCGGATGGCGGTTGGTGCTTTGCCGAGGTCGATGGCGCATCGGTCGATCGCTTTGGCCCCTTCGATTCTCACCAGGCTGCCGACGAGCTCGTTTCGGTCTTGTTTCCCGAAGTTCCCAGGGTGGAGCTCAGCAATTCATCCGAATTGCTGGACGACAGTGCACTGATGATCCTCGGGAATGCAGAGCTGATGACAAAGAACACGTGCATACATCCGCGCCTGGACGGGGCGCCGAATAACGTCGATCACCGCGACACGGCCGAAGCGAACACAGTCGACGCCCAGCTCCCTCTGTAGGAGAAAACTTCGAGGAGAGGCCTTACAGGCAGCATCTTTGTTGCAGCCGGGCTTTGGCTCTCCTGGAAGGCTTGGTGAGACTCACCAGCGGCCGAGCACCCTGCGGCCGATTTTCCATACTTGTGACCGTTGTAGCTTGGAAGCTGCCGTTGGGATAGTGATGGGTCAAATGGCCGAAAGGGATCGGTCAGAGACGGCCACGCTTTGGCGGCGGGCATCCGATCAAGCAGGCCGTGATGGCCGGCATGGGCATCAGCCTGCTGTCGCTGCACACGCTGTCGCTGGAGCTGCGCACCGGCGAGATCGCGCTGCTGGACGTGACCGGCACGCCGATCGAGTGCTTCTGGCATGTCGCGCATATGTCCAGCAAGCGTTTGTCACCGGCCAGCGAGAGTTGCCGCGCCTATTTGCTTGAGCACACGGCGGAGTTTTTTGGGAAGGAATATGGCGGGCTGATGCCCGGGCGGCGCGTGGCTTGAGGTGCCAGTGCCCGATTGGCGGCGGTCACGCCTCAGTGCGACATGAAGACTGGCAAGCCTGACTGGCGCAGCAGAGCGCGGGTGGTGCCACCCAGCACAAGCTCCCTCAGCCGGGAGCGGCCATAGCCGCCGGCGACCAGCAGGTCGGCCTGAACCTTGTCCGCAAGTTGTGGCAGAACGTGGTCGGGATCGCCCTCTCCGACCAGCAGATTGGCGTGGATGCCATGGCTGCGCAGCCATGCTGTCAGCCGATCCGCGCTGTCACGATAGGCCTCTTTCTCACCGGCAGCGCTGTGCTTGCCAGCGCTGACCACCAGGACGGTAACGGCGCTGGCATGCACAAGCCACGGCAGTGCGTCCGCGACCGCCCGCGCAGCCTCCCGGCCGCCGTTCCATGCGATGGCGACATGGCCACCAACTCGCGGGACGGATGTGCCGGGCACCAGCAAGATGGGCCGGCCTGCATTGAGCATCGCGTACTCCGCGACCCCGGCCAGCAGAGCCGGCACATCGGCCTGCGCCGAGGGCGATGCGGGCAGGATGAGATCGGCGAAGCGGCCCTCGTCGGCAAGCGCCCAGCCAGACTCGGCATCGACAACGATGTGCCGGGTGGGAATGGCCGGCGACACTTGCCTGGTCAGCGTGTCGAGTGCGTTCTTGTGACCGGCAGCCAGTTTGTGCAAATGGCTCGCGGCAAGCACGGCGTATTGCCCGGCTTCTTCGCCCGCCCCACGAAACGGCTCCAGGTGCGTTCCTGTTGCAGTCAGTCCGACCACGCTGCCGCCGGACGTTGCGGCAAGCCGTGCTGCCGTTTCAATGCGCGCGGACCGTGCAGCATCTTCGCTGAGGTCGACAAGGATGGTTCTGAAGTCCATGACGGGATTCCACTCTTTGGTTTGACTTCGCATCATCGTGAAAACAGCACCGGTGCCGTCATCGAGTCAAGCAGCGTATGCGTGACACCGCCCAGCACCAGTTCCCGCATGCGACCGTGTCCGTAGGCACCCATCACGATCAGGTCGGCATTGAAATCCGCCGCGCGCGAAAGGATGAGTTCGCCGATGGTCAGGTCAGCCCCACCGGGACCGTGTTCGATTTCCACGGCCACGCCGTGGCGCTCCAGCACGCGTGCGGCGTGGCCGACCGGGGTGGCGTCGGCTCTTGCCTCCTTGGCCGCGGTCTGTGCGCAAAGAATGCGTGCCTGTGCGCCGGCCATCAGCGGCACGGCGTCGTGAAGCGCCCGCGCCGCCTCGCGGCTGCCATTCCACGCCACGATAACCCGCGTACCCAGCGTTGGAAACGTGCCCGCGCACGGCACGACGAGCGTCGGTCGGCCGGTCTCCAGCAGCAGCGATTCCAGTAGCTGTCGGGCCACCGGACCTTCGGTATTGCCGGGGTCGTACTGGCCGGCAACGACCAGGCCGGCCTCGCGGGCCTCGCGCAGCACGGATGCCACGGCCCCCAGCTCCGCAGCGCGCCACTCCGCGCGCACTGGCATGGCCTGGGTTGCAGCCAGAAACTGCGCCCGGACGTCTTCCCTGACCTGCTTGCGCCGGGCCAGGTCGTCCGCAACATATTGCTGCGCGCCATCCATGAGGTAGAACCAGGCAGGATCGGGAATGAAACCGGCATACATGCCGATCAGCCGGCACTGGCTGGCCGCCGCAACGCGCCCCGCCACTTCGAGCCGCTGCCGTGCCTGCGGATTGCTGTCCAGATGCACCAGGATGCTGTCGTAAGCCATGTTCGCCCTCTCCCTCAACTACAGACCAGTCTAGGCAGCAAGGCAGACCGGCGCTTGACCCGGATCAACGGTCCTGCCCTGCGGCGACATGGCTCTCGTATCGCCCTCGTGTGCGGTGGAGACTACCGCGAGCAAAGGGTATGTGGAGCCGTCAAGCAATGTGGTCATCACTCCAGTTCGGGTTGCGATCAATAACTCGCCACGCCAGCCGCTTCAGGTTGACGCATGTCAAGCGCGTATCGAGGCCGGCGTCTACGCTGAATGCAGAGAATCACAACATTGAGCACACCCTTGCCCCTCAGGAGACCCATCATGTACCAGCGCATCCTGCTCGCCGTCGATGGCAGCCGTTCTTCCGACCTGGCACTGAGCCAGGCCATCATCATCGCCAAGGCAACCGGGGCCGAGGTCAAGGCGTTGTTCGTGGTAGACGACAGCGATGTGTTCTTCGAGGCTAGTTACTTCAACCCCAAGGAACTGATCGACAACATCACCGCGCACGGCCGCAAGGCGCTGGATGCCGCCTCGGCCAGGCTCAGCGAAGCAGGCGTGCGCAACACGGTGAAACTGGATGAAAAGCCGGTGGCGCCCGGCCGGATCTCGTTGACCATTGTCACCGAAGCCGATGCGTGGAATGCCGACCTGATCGTGCTTGGCACCCATGGCCGCCGCGGCGTCCGGCGCCTGCTGATGGGCAGCGTGTCGGAAGGCGTGCTTGCCAAGACCAGCAAGCCCGTGCTCCTGGTCCGCAGCGAAGTCGAAGGTTAGGCGCGCCAAGGCGCCACGGGCGGCGAAGGAGTGCCACGCCATGTCCCACCAAACCATGCGTGCGATGGTCTTCGAGGGCGCAGGCCTGCCGCTGCGCCTTCACGAGTTGCCGGTTCCCGACCCGGGGCCCGGCGAACTTCGCATCGCCGTGGGGGCTTGCGGGGTGTGCCGGACCGACCTGCATATCGCCGACGGCGACCTGCGCCATCCCAAGCCGGTGCTCATCCCGGGGCATGAAATCGTCGGACAGGTGGATTCGTGCGGCGCCGGTGTCACCGCCTTCAAGCCGGGCGACCGCGTGGGTGTGCCCTGGCTCGGACATACCTGTGGCCGTTGTCCCTACTGCCTGCGTCATCACGAAAATCTCTGCGACGCGCCGCTATTCACTGGCTATACCCGCGATGGCGGCTATGCGGAGTATGTTGTTGCCGACAGCGGCTATTGCTTCCGGATTCCGCCCGGCTACGACGACGAGCACGCCGCACCACTACTCTGCGCCGGCCTGATCGGCTACCGGACGCTGCGCATGGCGGGCGTAGCCAGCCATGCGCACCGCATCGGCATCTACGGCTTCGGCGCCGCCGCCCACCTGGTGACGCAGATCGCGGTGGCACAAGGCCGCGAAGTCTACGCTTTCACCCGCGCGGGCGACGCAGGCGCCCAGCAACTCGCATACCAATCCGGCGCGTGCTGGGCCGGCTCGAGCGACCTCCAGTCGCCCGTGCCGCTGGACGCCGCACTGATTTTCGCCCCGGTGGGCGCGCTGGTTCCCAAAGCGCTGCGCGCCGTGGACAAGGGTGGCATCGTGGTCTGTGGCGGAATTCATATGAGCGATATCCCAAGCATGCCTTACCAGCTGCTTTGGGAAGAAAGGCGCCTGTGCTCCGTAGCCAACCTCACGCGTGCCGACGGCATCGCACTGATGGATATCGCCGCCCGGACCCCGCTGCATACGCACACCACCGCGTATCCGTTGGAGCAGGCCAACGAAGCACTGGCCGACCTGCGCGAGGGCCGCCTTACCGGCGCCGCCGTCCTGAAACTCCGTCAATAGATCCTTGGCAGATATATCGATGAGCCGTTACCAGACACGTTTTCAGGCGCGTGAGCATGCGGGCTCGGAACTGGCCTGGGCGTTGCGCGCGTATCGGGGAACCGGTGCCCTGGTCCTGGCGATTCCGCGCGGCGGCGTGCCGGTCGGGCGCGTTGTGGCCGACGCACTGAGCGCTGACTTCGACCTGGTGATGGCGCGCAGGATCGCTCCTGGCGTAGCACTGGACGACTCTGGCGCGACATGGTGCACGGACGCAATGAACGCAAATGGCGGCGCCAGCAGCCAGCGTGATGCCCAGTTCGACCAGCTTCGCAGGCAGCGCGCCGTGTATACGCCGGTTCGCAAGCTGGCGGATCCGGGCGGTCGCGTGGTGATCGTCGTGGATGACGGCCTGGTGAGCGGCGCAACGATGTATGCGGCCCTCGCAAGCCTGCGCAAGCGGCACCCTGCCCGGCTCATATGCGCGCTCCCGATCGCCACCCCAGCCGGGCTGGACCGGGTGCGCGCGCTGGCCGACGAAGTCATCTGCCTGGATACGCCGGACCGCATCGAAAACCTCGCGCACTTCTATCATGAGTTCCAGTTGGTCAGCGACGACCGCGTCCGGCAGTTGACAGGGATACCGCCAGCGCAACCCCATACCCGCGCCCGGCCAAGTGCGGTGGCAGGCGTGCCATCGTTGAGCGAGGCGATGCTGATTCCGTATCAGACTACTCGGCTCCGGGCCATGCTCGAATCGGCGCCGAACCCGATCGGCGTCGCGGTGATGGTGCATGCCGGTGGCGCGCAACGCCGCGCAGCCCGCAGCCATTACCTGGCACGCAAGCTACGCGCGAAAGGATTCGCCACCTTGCTCGTAGACCTGCAGCCTGACAGCCGCGTCGACGACGCACCGGAATCGGACGTCGATGAGCTGGTGGCAAGATTGGACCAGACCTTGAGCTTCCTGCGTACTGGGTCGCCCTGCAAAAGCTTGCCTGTGGGCTTGCTCAGTACCGGTACCGCCGCGGCGGCAGCCCTGCGCTCGGCCGCGTGCAGCGCGACGCAACTCAGCGCTGTAGCCTGTGTTGCGGGGCGGCTGGATCTCGCGGGCAGCGCAACCCTGCAGCAGCTCGAAATCCCTGCCTTGCTGATATGTGCCAGCGGCAATCCAAAAGACATTCAGATCAACAATCTTGCATTCGAACAGATGCATTGTCCGCGGCAACTGAGGCTCATCCCGACCAGCGGCCGCGGATTTGAAGACCCCAGGGCCCTGGAAGACATCGCGGCACTCACGATAGGCTGGTTCGAGCGGCACCTTGCGCCCCCATCTCGTCCCGGCCTGGGTTACGGCGGATGACAATACCTGGCGGGTTACGCTGGGCTGCGCCTAATGCGTGAGGCTCAGCGTCGCTGATCGTGCGCGAGGATTTCGGCTTCGAAGAAGGGCTGTTCTCGGGCTTCGATCCGCAGAAGCTCGTCTACGACAAATCCTCCCGGAACTATGAACTCGACGGGGCGGGAAATGCGAAACGCGATCCCTCGATGCGCCATCCGCGCTGCGTGCTGAGCTGCAAAAACGAATCACGTCAAAACACGAAACCGCGCTGGCCGCCAATCCAGCAGACTACCTCGAATCACTCGAGCACATCAGCGCCAGCCTTAGTTGCGTCCTGTCCCTGCTGGAAGTGGAAAGCGAACGTTCCGAGGCATGCCACGCGCCGGACAGCCAATTCACGTCAAGCCACCTTCTAAAGCCAGAAGCCATACAAGGGTTGCAGGTGCCTACTTGCCGCCGACGCCGACCTTGCCGCGCCCGACCTTTCGATGCGGCACACAGGGGCGCAGCCTCTTCCTGGAGCCAGCCGCCAACGTGACGTGCTCCGCAGGGTAGCGGGTCGTCCTGTGCAGCGCGGCCTGATAGGCGGAATGGCCCGGATCGATGCGCTTGATAGCTGACATGACTGACACCTCCTCAGAGGATTCTAGTCCGAAACGGCACGGCGCTTATGCGGCCCGTCGCATATCGACTGAATACCTTTGTCCGATCCTCGTATCGTTACGTGCATACTCACGTGAACCGCAAATGACGAGAGACGACCGATGAACTTTGCAATCCTCCTCGCCCACCCCTGGTTCGGCACCTGGACGGCATCCGTTATCGCTGTCCTCCTCGCGTTGCTGGCGCATCGTCTCGGTGGCGTGCTGCTGTTGCGTATTACCCGCTCTGCCCCAGTGCTGAATGCCATCGTGAGGAAGGGTCGGGCCCCATCGAAGGCAGTCTTGCCACTGCTGGCGCTGCAGGCAGTCTGGCAGGCCGCGCCAGGCGATTTGCGCTGGATTGACAGCGTGCAGCATCTCAACGGTGTGTTGCTGATTGCCGCAACCACCTGGCTTGTGGCGCGTATCATCGCCGGTTTTGCGCAAGGCGTACTGGACCAACACCCAGTGGATGTAGAGGACAATATGGGTGCGCGGCGTATCCACACGCAAACGCACGTTCTCTCCCGCATAGCGATGACGCTTGTCGTCCTGATAGGTGCGGCTATGCTGCTCATGACCTTTCCAGCCGCTCGGCATGTCGGCGCCAGCCTGTTGGCCTCGGCGGGCGTGGTCGGTCTGATTGCGGGCTTTGCGGCCAAGCCCGTGTTCAGCAACATCATAGCCGGGCTGCAACTCGCCCTGACTCAGCCCATCCGGCTCGATGACGTGCTCATCGTCGAAGGCGAGTGGGGCCGGGTGGAGGAGATCACCGGCACGTACGTCGTGCTCCGGATATGGGACGAGCGCCGTCTCATCATCCCGTTGCAGTATTTCATCGAAAAACCGTTTCAGAATTGGACTCGCAGCAATGCCCAGCTTACGGGATCCGTGTTCTTCCACGTGGACTACGGCATGCCGCTGGCACCGCTACGCAAGGAGTTGGAGCGCATCGTGCGCGCAGCGCCCGAGTGGGACCAGCGGTTCTTCAATCTGGTGGTCACCGACGCCACGGAGCGGACGATGCAGATCCGCGTACTGTGCACGGCAGCGTCATCTGGCCTGGCGTGGGATTTGCGCTGCGTGGTGCGCGAAGGGCTGATCGACTTCATGCAGCGCGAGTTCCCGCAATTCCTGCCGCGGCTGCGAATCGAGGACAACGACGATGTGCCGCAGCGAACCACTCCTGCACAAGTCTCCTGAGCGCGACTGTCGCGCATTTGGAGCCGGAAACCGGCATCCAATGCTGCCGTGACCAGCCGACATCGCTTTCGCTCGGGACGCAATGGGATTCGCATTGACATAGCTCTCCCCCCATCGGTTCCTCGGCTTGGCCGAAGATCCGTCCGACGCGATACGAGCACGAAAATCCGTATTGGTGAAATCCGCCGTCTGAGTGACCATCTGAGCCTGGAGGAGAACGGCTGAATCCACAGTCGGGAAGAGCCGAAGGGCGCCCTCCCCCTAGTTGGCGGATGTCGGCCAGTAGCTGTCGTTGAATGAAGCCCGATTCGACGGCTGAGGTTGAAGCAAGAACGGACGTCTGGGCAAGCCCTCAGTGCAGGCCAGAAATGTGGCGAAAAAGCACTTGCTGTCGAGATATCTACATTATTGAAATGCGAGTCATGGGCTTCTAACATGCGCTCATGACAGCGTTTAACCATACTTGGGCCTTGCTGATCGTCACGACAAGCAATTCGTCGATGCGGTAGCCGTGGCCATGATCACACCCGGCCCGGTGGTCATCACTGTCGGCTTCATCGGTTACCAGGTGGCCGGGCTGCCCGGCGCCTGCGTGGCGGCACTTGCAACGTTCCTGCCCTGCTATTTGTTCACCGTGCTGCCAGCCCCTTACTTCAAGAAGTACGGAAAACTACCAGCCATCCTGGCCTTTGTCGATGGCGTCACGGCGGCTGCGATTGGCGCCATCACCGGTGCAGTGTTCGTGCTGGCCAGGCGCTCGATTGTCGACGTTCCGACCATCCTGCTGGCGCTGGGCACGGTCGCGTTGCTGCTGAAATTCAAGAAGCTGCCTGAGCCGGTCATCATCACCTGCGCCGCGCTGATCGGCCTTGCCGTTTATCCGGTGCTGCACCACTGAATTAAACGAACCAGGGGACACCATGACCTACGAAATGAAACCGCTGACATGCGATCCAGCCCGGCTTTCGGGCCTGTCGGAGAAACTGATTGTCAGCCATTACGAAAACAACTATGGCGGCGCGGTGAAGCGGCTGAATGCGATTACCGCAGAGCTGTCAGCACTCGACGTGGCAGCCGCACCGGTCTTTGTGCTGAACGGCCTGAAGCGCGAAGAACTGATTGCAACCAACTCCATGATCCTGCATGAGGTGTACTTCGACAGCCTCGGCGACGGCGGCAGTCCAGGCGGCGAACTGGGAGCGGCGCTCGTGCGCGATTTCGGCTCTGTCGCGCGCTGGCAAGCGGAGTTCACCGCCATAGGCAAGGCACTTGGCGGCGGCTCGGGCTGGGTACTGCTGACTTACTCTCCGCGCGACGCTCGCCTGGTCAACCAGTGGGCTTCCGACCACGCCCATACGCTGGCTGGCGCGACGCCGATCCTGGCGCTGGATATGTACGAGCACTCCTACCACATGGACTATGGTGCGAAGGCCGCGGCCTATGTCGATGCGTTCATGCAGAACATCAATTGGGCAAGGGTCGCCGATCGCTTCGGAGGCGTGGGCAAATAGCCAGGGAGAATTCCCGTCGCCTGGACCCAGCCACCACCTCGACGAACCAGAGCGGAGACCGCCATGAAATGGATTACCCGGGAACGCCCCAAGATCGACCGCATCGCTTGCCCGTGGCTCATCGCCCGGTTCATCGACGAGGCGCCGGAATTTCTTTATGTGCCCGCCGGCGATGTGTTGCGCGTGGCAGGCGAGACCGGCGCGACTCCCTATGACATCCCCGGCGTGGAGCTGTCGCATGTCGGTGAGCTGTGCAGCTTTGACGCCTTCCTGGACAAGTACGGCCTGCCCGATCCCGCCTTGCGGCAACTGGCGGAAATCGTGCGCGGCGCCGACACGTCGAAGCTCGACCTGACGCCGCAGTCTCATGGACTCTATGCGATTTCCCTCGGCCTCTCGCAGGTGTATGCCGACGATCACGAGATGCTCGGCCATGGCATGGTGATGTACGACGCGCTCTATGCGTGGTGCCGGCACTGCCAGGCGGAAACCCACCGCTGGCCGCCGAAGATGCCTGCCTGAACGCTGCGCCCACCATCAGCCAGGAGATGCCACATGAAGACGATTCTCCTCATTGTTTTGTTGCTGGGGATGGCCATACCGGCCATGGGCGAGACCATGGCACCGGGCACGCCGTTGCAGCGTGCCCGGCTTGCTGGCGCTTACTCGACCGCGATGCCTTTGTCGCGGATCACCTTGCCCCACTTGGCGTAGTCCTGCTGCATACGCTGGCCCATCTGCGCCGGCGCCTGGAAGTTGGCAATGGCACCCGCCTTCAGCAGCTTGTCCTGGACATCCTTGTCGGCCAGGATCTTGCCGACCTCGCCAGCGACGCGGTCCACCACCTCTTTGGGCGTCCCCGGCGGCGCCAGCAGGCCGCCCCAGGAAACGGCGTCGTAGCCCTTGAAGCCTTGCTCGGCAATGGTCTTGACGTCGGGCAGCATGCTCACGCGCTGCGGCGAGCCGACCGCGATGGCACGCAGCTTGCCCGCCTGGATGTGCGGCAGCGCGGCGACGAGGTCGGCGTACATGATCGGGACCTGGCCACCGAGGGTGTCGCTGATCGCGGGCACGCCGCCCTTGTAGGGCACATGCTGCATCTCGAAGCCGCCAATTTGCTTGAGCAGTTCCATGCTCAGGTGGCCGAAGCTGCCCGCGCCGGAGCTGGTGTAGTTGAGCTTGCCCGGCTGCGCCTTGGCCTGTGCGATCAGCTTGGGCAGGTCCGTCACGTTGGGCAGCAGCGTCGGGTTGACCACCACCACGATCGGCAGGTCATAGACGGTGGCGACGGGCGTGAAGTCCCTGGTCGTGTCGTAGCCCGCCTTCTTGTACAGGTGCGGCGCCAGCAGCGTGGGCGTGGCCAGCATCATCAGCGTGTAGCCGTCGGGCGCGCTCTTGGCCACCTGGGCGGCAGCGATGGAACCCGATGCGCCGGCGCGGTTCTCCACCACCACCGGTTGCTTGAGGCGCTCGGCCAGCTTCTGGCCGACGATGCGCGACGCCGTATCCGTGGGCCCGCCCGGCGGGAACGGCACCACGAGCTTGATCGGCTTGCTCGGCCAGGATTGCGCGAAAGCGCTGCCGACCAGCAGCGGCACCGCGGCCAGGGCCAGGATGGCACGACGCCGGGAGTGGACCATACGGGTGAAATTTCGAGTACGCACGATTGTTGTTCCAGTTGAATCAGTGCAAGGGAACCCAAGCCCCCCTTGCCGGGCAGGGCTGCGCGGACGTCCATGTGCGTCCGCGCGGCGCGAATGCTCAGGCCTGCTGTGGTGCCTCGGGCAGCGTCAGCACGCCGCGGGCCTGCAGTGCCTGCAGCTGGTCATCGCTCATCTGCAGCAGGCTCTGCAGTACCGCCCGCGTGCCCTCGCCCAGCGTCGGCGGCGCGTTGCGGATCGGCAGGCGCTGGCCATCCAGGCGGTAAGGGGGCGCGAACACGTGCGTGCTGCCTGCCACGGGATGGGGCATCTCGCGCAGCAGGCCGCCCTCGCGGGTCCGCTCGCTGGTCAATGCCTCGTGCAGTCCCGCCACCTTGCCGCAGGGAATGCCGCAGGCCGTCATGCGCTCCAGCAGCAGGTCGCGCGCAAAGCCGCGGATCAGGCCAGTGATCAGCGGGGTCAAGGTCTCGCGGTTCTTGGCGCGCTCCACATTGGTGGCATAGCGCGGGTCCTCGACGATGTCCGGACGCTCGACGACCTGGCGGCAGAACTTGTCGAACTGGCTGTTGTTGCCCACGGCGATGATCAGCGGGCCATCGGCGGACTCGAACATGCCATAGGGCACGATGGACGGATGGGCATTGCCATAGCGTGCGGGGTCGCGCCCGAGCAGCATGGCGTCCAGGCCGTAATAGCCGGTGACCATCAGCCCGCAGTCGTACAGCGCCATCTCGATCAGCTGGCCCTTGCCCTTGCGCTCGCGGCGGAACAAGGCCGCCAGCACCGCCTGCGCGGCATACATGCCGGTCATCAGGTCCACCACCGCCACGCCGAACTTCAGCGGCGGCGTGTCGGCTTCGCCGTTGAGCGCCATGAGCCCGGCCTCTCCCTGGATCACCAGGTCATAGCCCGGACGCTTGGCCTCGGGGCCGCTGCTGTCGTAGCCGGAAACCGCGCAGTAGATCAGCTCGGGCTTGATGGCCTTGAGCTGTTCGTAGCCGAGGCCCAGCTTCTCGGCCCCGCCGGTCTTGAAATTGTGGATGACCACGTCGAACTGCGGCAGCAGATCGCAGACAATCTGCAAGCCTTCCTTGCTCTGTAGATCCAGCGTGATGGACCGCTTGTTGCGGTTCATGCTGTTGTAGTAGGTCGTCTCGGTCTTGCCGATGCGCATACCCCAGTCGCGCGTGTCGTCGCCGCGGCCGGGGTGTTCCACCTTGACCACCTCTGCGCCGAAATCGGCCAGGACCTGGCCACACAGCGGTCCGGCAAACACACGCGACAGGTCGAGTACGCGCACGCCCTCAAGCGGGAAGTCCATGCCTTGGGATTGGTCAGGCGTTTGCATTGTTTGTCTCCATGGGCTGTTTCGAGGCACGAGCCGTCTGTGAATAATCGTAGCTTATGTCGGGCTGGCGTCACGCGATGCCGGCAGGGCTGCCACAGCGCAGCACCCTGGATGCGGCGTGCCGGAATCCCGAATGTCGGTGCCGGCGATGAAGACTGCAGTGCACCTCCGACGACGGTGCGACAGAAGGAAGCAGAAGCTTCCTCGGGCGTGGCCGGGTCCCCATCGCGGTCAGCCTAGCATTCTTGCTTGGATAATACCGCTATACAATCCCGATTCAAATTGACAAAATGTTCAATAAAATTTGACAGTGAATCGGGCCGCTGAGGCGCCCTCCGTCGGCGACCTTGACCCGAAGTTGTGCTTACTTGAGCAAGAAGGCGGTTCTGATTGCACCGCCCTATCCCCCGCAGGTCAGGGCTGGCTCTTTGGGGCCGACGCAGGGTGGCTACGCGTGGCCGCTGCCGAAGCGCCTTGGCCGCCTGCACGCCCCATATTACGGTCAACGTCGCCGTGAGCTGCGCTCTTGTCCTTTTTGGCGCTCTCGCCGGAGGCACCGCTGGCGGCCTGCCCAGACGGCTCCGCGCGCCTGCCAGTGTCAGTCCCTGGTGTTGGAGGGGAGCCGTAGCGGCCGCCCTGGGCCCAAGCCGCAACAGCCGTAAGCGAAAGGGCGGCGAGAAAGGCTAGCTTTTTCATTGCTGTCTCCGTTCATGTGAGATAGCGCGCTTAGAGATAGAGGCGTATTAGATTTTTCAAACCTTCTTCACATAAGAGTTGCACCAACCGTTTGCTGCGACCTGCTTACTACCGAAAATGGGACAGGGTCCCCACGCGTCGCTGGCTTTTCCTTGAAACAATTGGCAGTTGCTGCACTTCTGGCTTGCCTCGTGCCTTGGAAATTTGGCCTTATCGACCTTCGTTGTTTCGTGCTTGTATCCCAGTGAGACGGCTTGTGGATCGTTCTCGTCAAGCTTCCCCGCTTGTGCATTTGCCGGGGACTCGATGCCACCCACTGCGGCCGCAACAACGCCCGATATACCCTTCAAAAATGTTCGTCGAGTAGTCATCGCAGCACCTCCAATCAAGACATTGTTGGTCAGCTTGTATTCGCCTCCCATCCTTTCACGCTAGACGTTCGAGCGGCAAACACAAGCCATGAGGCACGCTTTGCCTCGAACCGAAAAGTGCAGCGCAAGCCGCTGCGACCGGCATAACCCAGTGTCGCCCCCTGGGGATAGTGCCGCGGCGGCAAACTGCATTGCATGAACGCCGGGCCGCGCGGGTGGCATCCGCTCCATCCCTTGCCATCGCCCTGCCCCAGCCGAAACATGGTTCAGGAAAGCACCGCTTGCAAGCAGGAGGTTAAAAAGCCAGGTCTCATACAGAATTAACAATTCGTCATCTTGCCAACGAGACAAGTTGCCTAAGCTGAGGCGAGCCGTCTGCAATTGGAGGAGGCCCTCATGCATTGCAATAACAAGCTTATCCCGTTGCTAGCCGGAACCGCGCTCTGCGCAGCCTTGACGGTCAGCCCCCCCAGCCAGGCGGCCACGCTGGTTTCCGGCCCCAGCCCATTTGCCGGATGCACCGTTGGCGGCGGCACCGGCATAAATTATTTGAATGCAGAGGTCGAACCTTATCTGGCCATCAATCCCGCCAACCCCACCAATTTCATTGGCGTGTGGCAGCAGGACCGCTGGTCGGATGGCGGCGCACGTGGTCTGGTTGCCGGTTCCTCCTTCGATGGCGGCAAGACCTGGACGCAGACGGTCCTGCCGTTCAGTGCCTGCGCCGGCGGGCTCGGTTACGAGCGCGCCTCCGACCCGTGGGTGTCGATCGGGCCCGACGGCACCGCCTATGCGATCTCGATTTCGTTCAACCGCTCCAACAACAGCAACGCGGTCGGCGCCGCGGTCTCGCGCGATGGTGGCAAGAGTTGGCAAAACCTAAGTGTCATCATTGCGGATAACGAACCCTCTTCGCAGTTCTTCAACGACAAGGAATCGGTGACGGCCAATCCGGTCACCCCTGGCGTTGCCTACGCCGTATGGGACCGTCTCGAGCAGCCGAATGCCAATCCGTATGCCAATTTGCACACCGCCGCCTTCCGCGGACCCGCGCTGTTCTCCAAGACTGTCGACGGCGGCCTGACCTGGAGCCCGCCGAAAGTGATCGTGAACACCCCGTCGCGGCAGCAGACTATTGGAAACCAGATCGTGGTCAACTCGCAGACCGGCACGCTCTACAACTTCTTCAACCTCATCAGGCCGCCCTTCAATATCACCGCGTCCAAGGTCGCGTTCGTCATGTCTACCGACGATGGCGCCACCTGGACCAAGCCTGACGTCATCGCCGACATGCGCACGGTGGGGGTGACGGATCCCAATACCGGCGAAGCAGTGCGCACCGGGGACATCATTCCCGAGCCCGCCATCGACCCGGCAACCGGGCAACTCTACGTGGTGTGGCAGGATTCGCGCTTCAATGGCGGGCTGTACGATGAGATCGCCATGTCGACATCACGCGACGGCGGCCAGACCTGGAGCACTCCGATTCGCGTCAATACGCCTACCGGACGTCCCGCGTTCACGCCGTCCGTGCGAGTCAATTCTGCCGGAATCGTTGCTGTTACCTACTACGATTTCCGCAACCTGGCCACCGGCAACACCACCACGCTGCCGACGGACTACTGGCTCACCACCTCGGGCAACGGGGGCCTTTCGTTCGGCGGCGAAGTGCATCTGGCCGGTCCCTTCGATATGAAGACGGCACCGGCGGCATCGGGCTTCTTTGTCGGAGACTATGAAGGGTTGGCGACAATGGGAAATGCCTTTGTGCCCTTCTTTGTCCAGGCGAACTCAGGCAATACGGCGAATCGCACAGATGTGTTCGTGGTTGCTCCGTAACAGTCCTGCATCATCGCTGCCTGCCTCTCCTGGCCGACGCCAGGTGAGGAGGAGGCGTGGTTGCAACGATGCCTAGAAAGCCAGCGCTGTCAACTTGCTGGTAGTGAGCCGAATCTGAGGCAGGCTGGTACCACAGAAATCAGGGGCGCGAAGTACCGATCCCCATTTCTTTGAAGAACTCGTGCCCCTTCACGATGCACTGCTGCTTAGCAGCTTTAGATTTTTTGTACGCCCTTCTTCCGTCTCGTATCGACGTCAATGACGCAAAAGTCGCGCTGAACCATTGCGGGTGGTTCTCGCGGATATCGGGGCAATAAAGGCCCGGTGGCGAATCAGGATCCCCCATGTTTGCAAATTGCGTTTCCCCGCTTTAGCAGGGGGAGGCTTCCCACCGCGGAGGGAAGCTGTCAGGCTCGCCGATTGCGGCCCCGCGCAATGCGGATTTGCGAACGCCGGAGCCGCCAATTGGGCTTGCGCGCCTTGGCACGGGCGCGGCAGCGCCAGGTATTTATAAGACAGGACTTTTTTAGGGATGAATCAAGCGATCTTGCAATATCTGACCGAGCGCCACTGTTCCTCGCAATGGCGTGACGTGCTGACGGCGTTGGCCGAGGAACTCTCGGGGGTGATGGACCCGCCCAGCCTGCGCGCCTTCATGTGGCGCGTTGGCGTGCGATTTGCCCAGCGGTTTGATCCGGGCAACTGCGCCACGCTGGCCGAACTCGAGCGGGCGCTTGCGCAGATCTGGCTGGACGTGGACTGGGGATGGGCCAGCATCGAGGATGCTGGCGGCGCGCTGGTGATCCGGCATTACTGCGCGCCGCTGCAGGCGGCGCTCGGCGAGTCATCCGCCAGCTGGTCGCCGGCATTCCTGGAAGGGGCCTACCAGCACTGGTTTCGCATGCTGGGTTCGTCCGACACCCTGAAAGTCAGCCAAAGTACGCCGATCGATGCTGCCGGGTGCCTGGAATTCCGGTTTGGCCGTTGAGGCGACGCGGGCCCGCCCTGCATTGCCGGGACGCTCCCCCAAGCAACAGCACTCCTCTCCGTGAGGTCAGAATCATGAGCCAGTTAGACGACCTGTCCCAGCTGTTCCAGCGCTTTGGCGGCAAGACGGAAACCTATAAAGAGATCGTGCGCGAGGACGCCGCGGCGCAAGCGCGCGAGCGTTGGCCGCTGTTGTCGGCGGTGCGGGTAGACGCCGCCGGCCTCGTGCCGCCGGTCCATGCAACCGCACAGCCTGCGGCGGCACCCGTTTCGCCCGTCGAGCCACCGGCCATGACGGCCGCAGTAAGGCCGATGGCAAAACCGGTCATGGCGCCCGCGATGGCGCCGCGCTTCCGCACGCCCGAAGGCATGCCGCCCGCATCAGGGCCGGCACCTGGCCTCGCATCCGGTCTCACGCCTGCTGCCGAGCCTGCGGCAGCCTCCAGCCCGGCCGCCATCTGGACGCCCACACCCCAGCCGGCCGAGCCGGAGCAGCCAAGCCCGCTCCGGCCTGCCCAGCCGGTCGCCGCCGGCACCGAACTGTCACGCGTGTTCGCCCGGCTCGAAGGCCGCCCGGAGCCGGCTCCGGCCAGTGAGCGGGTGCCCGCCCGCCGTTCCTTCCTCGATCGGCTGAATCGTTCGTGAAAATCATTGCTGTTGTCTCGGCCAAGGGCGGCGTGGGCAAGACCACGCTGTCGGCCAACCTCGCCGAAGCCCTGGCCATGGCCGGCGAGCACGTCCTCGCCGTCGACCTTGACCCGCAGAATGCACTGCGCCTGCATTTCGGCATGCCGCCGCACGAGGTGTCGGGCCACGCGCGCGCCACGCTGGCAGGAGAGGCCTGGCAGCAGAGCATGCACCGCGGCCGCTCGCGCGTGGTGCTGATGCCGTTCGGCTCGCTCAACGAAGCGGACCGCTCCGCCTTCGAGGCCCATCTCGTCACCCGTCCTGGCTGGCTGCGCACGCAGCTCGGCACGCTGGGCCTGGGGCGCGACGACGTGGTGGTCATCGATACGCCGCCGGGCCCTTCGCCCTACATGCGGCAGGCGCTGTCGTGCGCGCAGCTTTGCGTGATGGTCTCGCTGCCGGACGCCGCCTCGTACGCCACCATGCCCCTGATGGAAGACCTGATCCGCACCTATTGCGAAGGCCGTCCCGATTACCTTGGCCACGTGTTGGTCATCAACCAGGTGGACGTGAGCCGCCAGCTCGGCAAGGACGTGGTGCAAGTACTGCGCGCCCAGCTCGGCGAGCGCGTGCTGGGGGTGATCCACCAGGACCAGGCCGTGGCCGAGGCGCTGGCCTACGACCGCAGCGTGCTCGAGTACAACCCCCATAGCCAGGCCACGCACGACCTGCAGCGCTGCGCCGCGTGGCTGCGCCGCGTCATGGCGGCCCATGGAGAAGCCGCGTGAAGCCAGACCAGTCCATGCGCTCGCCCAACGCGTTGTCGGCGGCCTTGCAGCGGTTCGGCAATGCCCTGGTGGAACTGCCGCTGTGGAACAGCAGGCCGGCACGCACCCTGGCGCTGGTGCTGGCGCTGTGCATGTTTGCGCTGGTGGTCACGGTGCCGCTGGAATTCTGGCAGCAGGCCGGTTTTGTCACGGCCTGCATCGTGCTGGCCATGTGGCTGAACCGGGTCAAGGGCCATCTCGCCACCCTGATGATGGTGGTGCTGTCGGTCGCGGTGTCCAGCCGCTATATGTACTGGCGCCTGACGGAGACGATAGGCCTGGGCAACTGGGTCGACGCGGCGTTCGGCATCGGCCTGGTGCTGGCCGAGCTGTATGCCTTCGTGGTCCTCCTGCTCGGCTACTTCCAGACGGCCTGGCCGCTGAAGCGCCGCCCGGTGCCGATGCCCGCGGACAGCGCCACCTGGCCCACCGTCGACATCTTCATCCCCACCTATAACGAGCCGCTGTCGGTGGTGAAGCCCACGGTGTTCGCCGCCATGTCGATGGACTGGCCGCGCGACAAGATCAACATCTACGTGCTCGACGACGGCCGCCGCGAGGAGTTCCGCGCGTTCTGCGAGAAGGTGGGCGTCACCCACGTGACGCGCAACCACAACCGCCACGCCAAGGCCGGCAATATCAACGAGGCGCTCAAGAACACCCACGGCGAGTACGTGGCGATCTTCGACTGCGACCACATTCCCACGCGCTCCTTCCTGCAGATCTGCATGGGCTGGTTCATCAAGGACCGCAAGCTGGCCATGCTGCAGACGCCGCACTATTTCTTCTCGCCCGATCCGTTCGAGAAGAACCTGCGTACCTTCCAGGAGGTCCCCAACGAGGGCGAGCTGTTCTACGGCCTGGTACAGGACGGCAATGACCTGTGGGACGCCACCTTCTTCTGCGGCTCGTGCGCCATCATCCGCCGCGCGCCGCTGCTCGAAGTGGGCGGCATTGCGGTGGAGACCGTGACCGAGGACGCCCACACCGCGCTCAAGCTGCACCGCAAGGGCTACGGCACGGCCTACCTGGCGATTCCGCAGGCGGCGGGGCTGGCCACCGAAAGCCTGTCCGGCCACGTCGGCCAGCGCATCCGCTGGGCGCGCGGCATGGCGCAGATCTGCCGGGTGGACAACCCGCTGTTGGGTCCGGGCCTGTCGCTGCCGCAGCGGCTGTGCTACCTCAACGCCATGCTGCACTTCTTCTACGGGCTGCCGCGGCTGGTGTTCCTGACCGCGCCGCTGGCCTACCTGCTGTTCGGCGCGCACGTGATCCAGGCTTCGGCGCTGACCATCTCCATCTTTGCGCTGCCGCACATGCTGCACGCGAACATGACCAACTCGCGCATCCAGGGCAAGTTCCGCCATTCCTTCTGGAACGAGGTCTACGAATCGGTGCTGGCGTGGTACATCATGCGGCCGGTGCTGGTGGCCTTCGTCAACCCGGCGGCCGGCAAGTTCAACGTGACGCCCAAGGGCGGCGTGATCGAGGAAGCGTACTTCGACTGGGTCATCTCGCGCCCCTACCTGGTGCTGCTGCTGTTCAACCTGCTGGGCGTGGTGGTGGGCCTGCTGCGGCTGTTCGTGTGGCACCAGGAGGCCACCACGGTGGTGCTCAACCTGACCTGGACCTTCTACAACCTCATCATCCTGGGCGCGTCCATTGCCGCGGCCAGCGAGACGCGCCAGATCCGCGAGGCGCACCGCGTGGCGATGAAGCTGCCGGCCACGCTGCACTTCGGCGACGGCCGCGCCGTGGTATGCGAGACCATCGACTTTGCCGAAGGCGGCATCGGCATCCGGCTCCCGCATGGCGTCGAGGCCCAGGTGGGCGAGCCAGTGCAGATCTCGCTGTACCTGCAACACGACGAGCACATGTTCCCTGCCAGGGTGGTGTTCCAGGGCGAGTCGCACACCGGACTGGTGCTGGCGGAGATGAGCCCGCGCGAGGAGATGGCCTTCATCCAGTGCACCTTCGCCCGCGCCGACGCCTGGATCGATTCGTGGGGCCGCAAGCGCCCGGACGCGCCCGGGATGGCGGCCGGCCAGATCCTGCGCATCGGCCTGCTCGGCTTCCATAACGTGATGTTCCACCTGAGCCGCGAGATGCGCCAGCTGCTGCGCCGGCCCGAGCCCGGCGCCTCCGCCAATTGACCAGCCAGAGCCGTCACGCGCCGCGTCCCGTCGGGGCTGCGGCGCACCACACGCAACGGACCACTGGCACAAGAAGAGAATGCGTTTGAACCAGACACCACGCCTGCCCGCACGCTTGCCCGCCCTCACCCGCATGGGCACCCTGTTCGCACTCGCCATGCTGGCGGTGCACCCCGCCGGCGCACAGCGCCCCGCCCAGTCGGATATCTTGCGCGACACAGTTGCCGCGCAGGCTTCTGCCGGTCCCGCACCCGCCCGCAGCGGCAGCCGCACCGTGCAAATCCCGCTCAAGCAGCTCGGCGCCGACGCCCCGTTCCAGTTGCGCGGGGTGGACGCCATCAACGGCGTGCCATTCTCGATCCGGGCCGACGAAGTGGTTACCGCGGCCAGGCTCAAGCTGCGCTATACATACTCGCCCGCGCTGATCCCGTCGCTCTCGCACATCAACGTCATGGTCAACGGCGAGGTCGCTGCCACCGTGCCGGTGCCCAGGGAAACCGCGGGCACCAGCCTGGAGCGCGACCTCACCATCGCGCCGCGCCTGATCACCGAGTTCAACCGGCTCAACCTGCAGCTGATCGGCCACTACACCACTGAGTGCGAGGCCCCTTCCACTCCAGCCTGTGGGCCACCGTGGGCAACAGCAGCGTGCTGGAGCTGACGCTCGCGCCGGTCGCGCTGGCCAATGAGCTCTCGCTGCTGCCCCTGCCATTCTTCGACCGCCGCGACGTGGGCCGCCTCAGGCTGCCCTTCGTGTTCGCAGGCCAGCCCTCGGCCGCCACGCTGGAAGCCGCCGGTGCGTTGTCGTCGTGGTTTGGCGCGCTGGCCGGCTACCGCGGGGCGTCGTTTGCCGCCTCACTCAATCAGGTGCCCGCCAGCGGCAACGCAGTGGTGTTTGTCACCAACGACGAAAAGCCGGCCGGCGTGGCGGTGCCGGCCATCAACGGCCCGGCGCTCGCGGTGGTGCCCAATCCCGGCGATGCCAACGCCAAGCTGCTGCTGGTGATGGGCCGCGACAGCGCCGAGCTCAAGACCGCCGCGCGCGCACTTACGCTGGGCGCGCGCGCTCTCTCCGGCCAGAGCGCCACCATCAGCAAGCTCGACGAGGGCGCGCCGCGCGTGCCCTATGACGCGCCCAACTGGATCCGCAGCGACCGCCCGGTACGCTTCGGCGAACTCGTCGAGGTGCGCGACCTCAACGTCTCGGGCTACAACCCCGACCTGGTGCGCGTGAACTTCCGCCTGCCGCCGGACCTGTTCGGCTGGCGCAGCAAGGGCATCCCGATCGACCTGAAGTACCGCTACACGCCGCGCCCGGTGCTGGACAAGTCCACGCTCAACATCAACGTCAACCAGCAGTTCCTGCGCGCCTACGCCCTGCGCTCGGTCAAGAACCCGGACGGCCGCGCCAGCCAGCTGCTGGCCAGGGTGTTGCCGGACGGCTCGGTGCCGGTGGATGAACGCATCGAGCTGCCACTGTTCATGCTGCCCGCGCAGTCGCAGCTGCAGTTCCATTTCTACTACGACTATCTCAAGCAGGGCGCCTGCAAGGACGTGCTGATCGACAACGTCAAGGGCGCCATCGATCCCGACTCCACCATCGACGTCTCCGGCCTGCCGCACTTTATCGCGCTGCCGGACCTGGCGGTGTTCGGCAACAGCGGCTTCCCCTTCACGCGCCTGGCCGACCTTGCCGAGACCGCGGTGATCCTTCCGGACAAGCCCGGCGCCGAGGACTACTCCGCCTATCTCACGCTGATGGGCCGCATGGGCGAATCCACCGGCTACCCCGCCACCGGCGTGGCGGTGGCGGGCGCGGCCCAGGTCGGGAAGATGGCCGCGCGCGACCTGCTGGTGATCGGCACCACGCAGAACCAGCCGCTGTTCAGCCAGTGGGCCGAGCGCATGCCGGTCTCGCTGGCGGGCAATGAAAAACACTTTGCACTGACCGATATCGTCTCCACCGTGATGGGCTGGTGGAACGGCGCCGACGGCACGCGCAACCGTCCCGTAGAGACGCGCCTGTCGCTCACCAGCGCCAGCACGGACGCTGTGCTCAGCGGTTTCGAGTCGCCGCTGGCGTCCGGGCGCAGCGTGGTGGCGCTGGCCAGCAATGCGCCCCAGGGCCTGCAGGCGATGACCGAAGTGCTGCTCGATCCCGAGCAGGTGAAGCGCGTGCAGGGCAGCCTGGCGCTGGTGCACGGCAAGGAGGTCGAGAGCCTGGCGGCGCTGCAGAACTACCACGTGGGCAAGCTGCCGCCGTGGACCTATGCGCAGTGGTGGCTGTCGCGGCGGTCGCTGACCATGGTGCCGATGATCGGCGGCGCCGCGCTGCTGCTGGCGGCCTTGCTGTTCGTCTCGTTGCGCGCGCGCGCCAACCGGCGCAAGCGGGGAGAACCCACGTGAACGTCAACCAGCCGCGCCGCCGCTGGCTGGCGCGCCTGCCGGGGCTTGGCGCGATGGCCCGGCTCGCGCCGCTCGCAGTGCTGGGAGGCTGGCCGGCGCTGGCGGGCGCCGCGGCGCCCTCCCCCTGCCCCTGGCCCCTGTACCAGCAATTCCTGTCGCGCTTCGTGCAGGCCGACGGCCGCGTGTTGGACCCGTCCACGCGCGAGCAGCACAGCACCTCCGAGGGGCAGTCCTACGGCATGGTGTTCGCGCTCATCGCCAATGACCGCGCCACCTTCGACCGCCTCTGGCAATGGAGCATCGCCAACCTCGGCGCGGGCAGCCTGCAGGACAAGCTGCCAGCCTGGCAATGGGGCCATCGCACCGACGGTTCGTGGGGCGTGATCGACGCCAACCCCGCCTCGGACGCCGATCTGTGGTTTGCCTTCACGCTGCTCGAGGCGGCCCGCGTGTGGCGCCAGCCGCGCTATGCCGGGCAGGCGCGCGCACTGCTGAAGCTGGTGGCGCGCGAGGAAGTGGTGTCGCTGCCGGGCTTCGGTGCCATGTTGCTGCCAGGGTCTCAGGGCTTTGCCGAAGGCAAGGAAGACGGCGCGCGCCAGTGGCGCCTCAACGCCAGCTACCTGCCGGTGCCGTTGCTGCGCCGGCTGGCCGGCGGCGATCCGTCCGGGCCGTGGGGCACGCTTGCCACGCAGGCCGGGCGCCTGGTCGAGGCGGTGGCGAGACAGGGCATCGTGCCCGACTGGTCGGCATACCGCACCGACCAGGGCGGCATGGGTTTCCTTACCGACCCCGTCAACGGCGACGTGAGCAGCTATGACGCGATCCGGGTCTACCTGTGGGCCGGCATGACGCCGCGTGGCGATGCCGCCGGGCGCGTGCTGATGAAGGCGCTGGCGCCGCACGCGCAGCGCATGGTGGGGCGCGCCGCCCCGCCCGAGCGCATGCGCGCCGGCAGCGGCGCGCTCGAGGGCGAAGGCCCGGCCGGCTTCTCCGCCGCGCTGGTGCCCTTCCTGCAGGCGGCCGGAGCGCCGGCCGCGGCGGCGCAGCGCGCGCGCGCCGAGGCCATGCTCGGCGCGGCAGCCGCGGGCAAGCCCGCCGCCACGTATTACGACACCGTATTGGGACTATTCGGCCTCGGCTTTGCCGAAGGCCGCTACCGGTTCGCCCCGTCGGGGCAACTCGAGCTGGAGTGGGAGAAAGCATGCAGAACCGCAAGCGCCCGGCCATGAACGGACGCGCGACCATTTCCATGCGGGCGCCACGCGCCAGGCAACTGCGCGCGAAAACGCTCGTGCTGAGCCTGCTGACCGCGTTCAGCGCAGCGGCCGCCGCCCAGGAGGACCCGGTCAAACTACTGGTGGACCAGGGCAAGTACTGGCAGCAACGCGGCCGCAGCGACCGCGCCGCCGAAGCGTGGCAGAAAATCCTTCGCCTCAATCCCAACCAGCCCGAGGCGCTGTACGGCATGGGCGTGGCCGAGGCCGAGTCGGGGCGGGCCGATGCGGCGCGCACCTACCTCGAGCGGCTCCAGAAAGCCCAGCCCGGCTCGCCGCAGGTGGCGCGTCTGACGCAGGTCATCACCAGCGGCGGCACCGGCCAGCAGCTCGAGCAGGCGCGCCAGCTCGCGCGCAGCGGCCAGAGCGAGGAAGCGGTCAAGCGCTACCAGCAGGCCGCCGGCGGCGCCGCGCCGCAGGGCAACCTCGCGCTCGAGTATTACCAGACGCTGGGCGGCACCGCGCAAGGCTGGGAAGAGGCCCGCAAGGGCCTGGAACAGCTCGCGCGCGCCAATCCGTCCGACCACGGCGCCCAGCTCGCCCTGGCCCAGCACCTGACCTACCGCGAATCCACCCGGCGCGAAGGCATCCGCGGGCTCGAAGCGCTCAGCAAGAGCCCCGACGTCGCGGGTCAGGCGCGCGAGAGCTGGCGCCGCGCGCTGACCTGGCTGGGCGGGCGCCCGGCCGATGCGCCGCTGTACCAGGCGTGGCTGGCCAGCCATCCCGACGATGCCACCATCCGCGCGAAGCTCGACGCGGTCAGGATCCAGCCGCAGCCACAGCAGGATGGCGCACGCGTGGCCGGCGCCAGCGTCAGCCTGGTGCGCCAGCTTGTGCAGCAGGGCTTCGACGCCCTCGACGCGGGCAATCTCGAACGCGCCGGCGAGCGCTTCCAGAGCGCACTGGCGCAGCACGCCGACGATGCCGATGCGCTCGGCGGCATGGGCGTGCTGCGGCTCAAGCAGGAGAAGTTCGCCGAGGCGGTGGACTTTTTCGAGCAGGCCACCAGGAGCGGCGCGGGCGGCCGCTACCGTGCAGCGCAGAACAGCGCCACCTACTGGTTGCTGTCCGAGCAGGCCAGCGCAGCGCGCAACTCCGGCAACCGCGCCGAAGCGCGCCGCCTGCTCGAGCGCGCCATCAAGCTGGACGCGCGCGAGCCCTCCGCTCAGGTCGCCCTGGCCGACCTGATGGCCGAGGAAGGCCAGTACGCGCAGGCCGAGGCCGCCTACCGCCGCGTGCTCAAGCAGCATCCGGACAATCCCGACGCCACGCGCGGGCTGGTGGGCGTGCTGTCTGCGCAGAACAAGAGCGCCGAAGCGCTGGCCATGGTGCAGAACCTCACGCCGGCCCAGCAGGAGAAGGTCGGCTCGCTCGGCAAGCTGCGCGCCGACGAAGCGCGTGCCCAGGCGCGTGCCGCCCTGAAGCGTGGCGATACCGCCGGCGCGCGCCGCGCGCTCGAAGACGCCATGGCGGCCGATCCCACCAACCCGTGGGTACGCCTGGACGCGGCGCGCGCCTTTGCCTCGGTGGGCCAGAAGGAGCAGGCGCGCAACATCATGGACGGCCTGCTGCTGTCCAACCCCGACATGCCGGACGCACTCTACGCCAGCGCGCTGTTGTCGGCAGAGACCGGCGACTGGCAAGGCGGGCTCGATGCGCTCGAACGGATCCCGCCGCAGAACCGCACGCGCGACATGGGCACGCTGCAGCGTCGCCTGTGGGTGCACGCCGAGGCCGAGCGCGCCGGCGAGCTGGCCGCCGCCGGCCAGCAGCGCGCCGCGCTGGCCGTGCTGCAGGAGGCCGAGCGCTATGCCCCGCAGGATGCCGACCAGCTTGGCGCGCTGGCGCTGGCTTACGCCGATGCCGGCGACGAGGTGCGCGCGCTGTCGCTGATGCGCAGCGTGATGAGCCGCACGCCGCGCGCGGACGTCGGCATGCAGCTGCAGTACGCCGCCATCCTGCTCAAGACCAGGCAGGACGTAGAGCTGGCCGGCGTGCTGCGCCAGCTGGCGGGTGCCAGCATGAGCCAGCCCCAGCGACGCGACTACGACGACGTGCGCGTGGCGTATATCGTGCGCCAAGCCGATGCGCTGACCGAAGCCGGCGACCTGGTCGCCGCCTACGACACGTTGGCCCCGGCGCTGTCCGAGCGCCCCGGCAACGGCGCCGTGCGCGCGAGCCTGGCGCGCATGTACGCGCAGGCCGGCGAGAACAAGAAAGCGCTCGCATTGTATGAAAGCGTGCTGGAGAAAGACCCCCGCAACCTCGACCTGATGCTGGCCGCAATCGGTACCGCCACCGCCGCCAAGGAGTTCAGCTGGGCCGAAGGCACCTTGCAGATGGCGCTGGCGCAGGCGCCTAAGTCGCCCAAAGTGCTGACCGCCGCCGGCCGCCTCTACCGCGCGCAGGGCAAGACGTCGCGCGCGGCCGACTATTTCCGCGCCGCGGTGGCCGCCGAGAACGCCGCCGGCGCCGCGCCCGGCGCCCGCCCCGACGCCTCTGGCTTCGACCGCATTCCTGCCAACCCCTTTGTCGGCCTGCCGGGCCAACGCGGCAGCTCGCAACTGCCGCCCCCGGGCTCGCCGGCACCCTACGTGGCCGTGCCGGCGCCGACCGCAGCAGCGGCCCTGCCCGCGCCGGTGATGATGCATACCAGCGCGCAGGCCTACGGCCAGCCGTATATCCCCGCGCCCCTCGGCACGGCGCCGGCCGCGGGCGCATTGGCCATTCAGCCGCAGGCCTACTACCCGCAACCGGCCAGCACACCGCAGCGCGCGCCGGCCGCCAGCAGCGCCACGCGCGGCAAGACCACGAAGGTCGGCGCGGCTGCGCCTGCCTATCCTGTCGCACGGGCGCAGCAGCCGGCCGCGCAGTATCCGGCGCCGTTTCCGAATGCGGCGCCGTATCAGGCGCCACAATACCCGGCACCGCAATACCCCGCCGCCCAGACCGTGGCCGCAGCCGACGGCTACGGCGCCGCATCCGCCGTGCCGGCCCGCCAGCCGCTCGGTGCCCAGTCGCGCGCGCCGTGGTTGGCCGATGCCGATTCGCAGGCCAACCCGACCGGCCCCAGGACAGCCCAGCAGGAACTGCAGGAAATCGAGTCCCAGCGCACCGCCACGCTCGCGGGCGGCCCCATGCTGCGCGGGCGCAACGGCGATTCCGGCATGAGCCAGCTCACCGAGCTGCAGGTCACGGCCGAGGCCAAGATGGCGGCGGGCAACGGCAAGCTGGTGGCACGCGTGACGCCGGTGGCACTGGATGCCGGTTCGGTCGGCGGCGACTTCAACAGCGCCTCGCGCTTTGGCGGCGGTCCGCTGGCTTACGGCGTGAACGGCGCCGCGGTCAACCTGAACGGCAGCCCGCTGAAATCCACCTCGGCGGGCACGCAGAACGCCTTCGGGGTGGCGCTCGGCGTGGCCTACGAATCCGACCGTTTCAATGCCGACCTGGGCAGCACGCCGCTGGGCTTCCGCTACACCGACGTCAACGCCGGTGCGCGCCTGAACCTGCCGCTGACCCAGCGCACCACGCTGTCGCTCGGCGCATCGCGCCGGCCAGTGACGGACAGCCTGCTGTCCTATGCGGGCGTGCGCGACGAGCGCACGGGCCAGCAATGGGGCGGCGTGATGAACAGCAGCGCGCGCGCGGACGTGGGCTGGGACGACGGACTCTTCGGCATCTACGGCTACGGCGGCTATGGCCTGCTGACCGGCCACGACGTCAAGCGCAACACGCGCTGGGAAGGCGGCGGCGGCTTCTACCTGCGCGTGATCGACACCCCAGACCAGCGCCTGATGAGCGGTGTGAACTTTACCTCGATGGGGTATGCGGAGAACCTGCGCTACTTCACCTTCGGCCAGGGCGGGTACTTCAGCCCGCAGACCTACTTCGCGGTGACGGTGCCGCTCTCGCTGTCGGGCCGCACCGGGCGGCTGGCCTACAACGTGCGCGGCGCGCTTGGCGTGCAGGCGTTCAGCGAGGATGACTCCAACTACTTCCCGACCGACGCGGCGGCCCAGGCGGCGGCCAATGCCGCGGTGGCCACGGCCAACGGCAAGGGCCTGACCAACGCGACCAGTGCGGTCTACCCGGGCCAGTCCAAGACCGGTTTGGCCTACAACCTGGTCGGCTCGATCGAATACCAGGCGGCGCAGCAACTCTATGTGGGCGGCCTGGTGGGCATCGACAACGCGCGCGACTATCGCCAATGGTATGCCGGCGTCTACGTGCGTTATGCGCTGCAGCGCCAGACCGGACTGATCGCGTTCCCGCCGGTGCCGCCGCAATCCGCGGTGGGCCCGCTGCCGTTCTGATCGCGCCGCGCGGCCGGCGCGGCATCAATGATCGGAAAGCAGGCGCAGCCGGAAGCACGGCTGCGGCGGGTGCTCAGGCCTCGGAATGGCCGCGGTGGGGGGGCCATTCGAGTCCGGGGCAATCGCCTGGAATCCCCTACTTCGAAGGGATCGGCATAGGCAACGAGTCGGTAGAATCAGGTTGCAGCGCACAATAAGCACTAGCGGTTCGAGCGTGGGCCGCTCAAGACAAGGCCTGTGCGCACCCATTCACGAGCGGAGCCCTGCAAATGAAATTTCCATCCCTCTTGATACTCGTGCTGGTTGCTGGGGGCGCCCATGCCGGGCAGCGACTTGGTGGGGCCAGCTACGGTCAGACTGGTGGCACGCAGTACGGCGGTGCCAGCTACGGCTCTGGCCAACAAATGCAAAGCTATTCCCCGCTCGGCGTGAACGCCGAAATGGGGAAGCGCTATAGCGGCGCAGCAGGCGGCTCCCAGTTTGGAGACACATCGTCTGAAAGAAGCGGAATGACAAACTCCCAGCCGCGTTCACCATCTCTGTACCCGTCCACGGGCAGTTCTACACTCCAGCAGCCAAAGGCTCCGAAATGAAGAAGCCGCCCGGCGGCTCCGCCCGCGATCTTGCGTTGACCTGCTGCGCTTGATCGCGGCATATGCCGTCGTGCTATATCAGCTTGCCCCCAGCCGCCACCGCAGCAGGCCCGCCGATTGCCTTGAATGCAGTTTCATTTGGCTGCGCTAAGCTGCGGCATCTTCTCTCCCCTAACAGGCTGTTGAATTTGGCCCCCGAGTAAACGGGGATTTGGTGCCAGACGTTATGGATATCGTGTTCATAAACTCGGGTGGCGGATG
>NZ_JBSVZB010000057.1:0-31913 GCF_054072015.1 Cupriavidus sp. CP313
TCCTGCTTCGTTTTAGTCATAAACACAGTCGTATGCCTACCCGCTATTGTAAGTGGGGGACTGTGTCCGGCGATTCAGGGGGCCGCTCCACGGGACGCGCTGAAGGAGGCGGGAGCCACCGACACCTATGAAGACAAGGCAAGCGGCAAGACGACCGATAGACCGGAACTCGCCCACTGCCTGAAGGCGCTGCGCGAAGGTGACACCTTGGTCGTATGGCGGCTGGACCGGCTAGGGCGAAACCTGCAAGACCTCATTCACGTCGTAAATGACCTGGAAAAGCGCGGCGTCAAGTTCAAATCCCTGAAGGAGTCCGTCGACACCGGCGGCCCTGCAGGCAAACTCGTGTTTCACCTGTTTGCTGCATTGGCCGAGTTCGAACGTGAACTCGTCAGGGAGCGAACGATGGCCGGCCTGGAGGCAGCGCGGGCTCGTGGTCGAAAAGGCGGCCGCCCGCAGCTTCTAGACGTTAAAGAGCAGCGAAGCGCCTTGGCAATGATGAAGAACAGGGAGATTCCCGTTACCGAAATCGCGCGGCGCTTCGGTGTATCTCGCTCCACGCTGTACAGCCTGCAAGCTGCCGACCGAATAACGTCGTAGCGCTATGCTGAAGCGGAGGCACAGGAATCGTGTCCTAGTAGGACACACTGCATGTCCACGTGCATGGACCATCAGCATTCCAACGCCAAAGGGCTGCTGCTCCAGGAAGTGTTCTACTAGAACACTTTCCATGGCTTGCGGCATGTATCGCATCAAGATGGCTCCCTGCCTTACCCGCGGTCAGCGACTGGCCATAGCAAGCCACATGTTGGTCGCTTAGGTCCGCCTCCTGCTTACCAGCGCACTCGCCATACACCTCCGCCAGTGCATTTTCCGCAGTGATGGAGGCTTTTCCAGGTATCGCCACCTAATAGTCTTACTAGTCCCTTCTTAGCCTTCTCCGCCTTGCTCGCGTCTTGCCAAGAAGAGTGATTGCAGTCCGTCACACGTACAAAAACATCGTGACTCGGGGTGCTATGTGTTTTCTTATAGAAGCGCGTTTCCCCTGACTCAGGTGGCAAATCCACATCGCCAGATTGCCCGGCATCATCTTCAACGCTATCGGCAGCAAGAGCGTTCGATTGTTGAACGAGAGAATACTCTGCAGCTTGCGCGCGGCTACTCCAATTTCGGACTTCTTTCTGAAGCTCCTCTACTTGTGTTCTAAGTACTTCATTTTCCTCGTAGAAAAGCTTGGCGACCCTAAGTTCTTCACTATTCGCAGTCGCTTTTTCCTCCAATTCGCGTAGGTGGCTTCGTGCCACATAACTGTGAACGAGCTTAACTTCCTGCGGGGTTTCTACAGAAACTGCCGCGACGGACATAATCAACCGGCGAATCGTGGAGCGAAATCTAAGCGCACCTTTCCCGTCATGGTCATTTGACAGCAGCGTCGAGGCTGTCCACAGCCTACTCCGAATAGTTATTTCTTCATTAGCCTGATTTGCATTCGGCCAATAAAGTCGTATGGCTCCCATATAGCAAGAGCTAATTTTTCCAATACCGTCCGTCAACGACCAGGAAGCAGCTTCGCTTACCTTAACCACATGCGCCAGCCCTGCCAAGTCGTAAGCAAGACTCTCTGCAATGTCTTGCCAGACAGGCTCACCTTCATTTTCAGATACAACAACTATCGGAAAGGTACGGGTTGATGTTGTAATTCGTGCAGCCAATTCCTGCCCGTCTTCCTCACTCATGAAGGAAATAGGTGCCGAAGAGGGAACACTTTCTCCGCCGAGCTTCCATTCGGGGGCAAGCGCGAGAAGTGAACGTACAATCTTCGGACAACGAGCATCTGTGTCTATCGGTGCAATGTGAACTGAAAGGTTCTGCACCATTTGGCTGATATACACAAGCACTTTTGCATCGCTTTTAACAAGCGACACAGCAGTCGTGAAGATGTACTCTCCTTTTGCCAGCTCTTCTAAATGAACCTCCAAAAGACTCGCCGTATCGCTCTTCAGCGCTACTCTTGTAAAAGTCCCCCCGCCTTCGGGCGTACGCGAGACGAAGCTTCCCTTCTCCTCTTTAGGACTCTTAGCGCCTTTCCCTGAAAGCCAATCATCAATTGCATGCTCCGCGAGACTATGGAGTTCTGAGACTCTGTCAGCAGTTAGCTCATCCGCTACCAGCGAATAGTTGCAAAGCGCTTGCACGGGTCGCTCCTCTTTAAAGTACCTAAAGTAATCACCACTTTACCGCGGGGAAGACGGCCGTCAATTCGACCCTGTCAGTAGGCAACCCAGGCCTTTGCAGCCTCCATCGACTCGGCCTGCAATTGCTTGACAACGTCCTTGATGTCTTCGCCCCTGAGGTTGGCTACAAGATACCCGATGCGTTTGGCCCCCTCGGGAGTAACCACGAACGGCACATCGCCGAGCCCCCAAACCTTCTCATCCCTTTCATTCAGCACCTGTTCAGCCTCTTCTGAGGCGGGCTTCAGGTAGCCACGACGCACCAGGCCAAGGATGCCGGCCTCGGAGAAGATGTCGCACTCCCTCGAATCAAACGCCCTGTACTTGCGGTAGAGAAGATTGCTGAGATTGCGGCTGTTGTACGTCCTAGTCAGACACATCATACCCAGCACGAGCGCCTCCATGGGCGGGAGTGTTTCCACTTCCGTGGTGCCGGAGTAGGGCTTCACCTCGTCAGTGAAATAAAGGCTCATCAGCGTTTGCAGGAACGACCAGCTGGGGTCAGACAACTTCTCAGGTGCCAACATAATTTCTGTAGTGACGTATACGCAACAATTGTCTCGTTCGTGACAAGACATCGTTATTGACTTACGGCAATGGAGCTGTCTTCCTTGAACCCAATGCCGTCTTGTCCTGTCGATTGCCGAGTCGGCGTCCCTTCCTAAGAAGCCCAGTTGAGCCTCGCGTGTCCATCATGGGCACGTTCTTGCCAGGCCCCAGGCGAGCGCGCGTGTCCAACTTGGACACTTCCTTGCCAGGCCCCCAAGGCCAGTCTCGTGTGTCCGAGTCGGACACTTTCCTCGGCCAGCACAGACCTAGGCCTCTTCGGAGAGTGAGAATGCCAAACGTCGAGCCCACCATACCGGCAATGCTGGCTAGCATGCCTGACAGGAGGACGGACAAAGACTTCAGTTGCAGCCGGCGTGGGGGGTGGAACGATGCCGTCGCTTGGGGCTACTGGCAAGCGGGACGGCTTGTTGACGCGTAGCGGGGCAGCGAACGGAAGCCACCTGCGGGCTCCAGTTCTCCTGGGCGGCAAACAGCGCCGCTTGCCATCGATGCACTGCGATTTCGGACCAGAAAACATGCTTGCCGATACGCACAGGCGCTGGGAAGGTGTCGGCCTTGACCATGTTCTCAATGGTTCGCTCTGACACGGACAGGCGCTCACAAAGCTCTTGCTTGTTGATGAGCGACGAAATAGATGGGGTGGTACTCGACGCGGAACGCTCCGACACGACAAACCTCTTCAAGAGTTGAGAGATGTCGTATAGCCCGAAAGTGTCGTGATGATGATGCACGGAGGGCAGAGATTTCTGTTGGCTGCGCCGTCGCGAAGCCGCCAGTGCTATAGTTGGCGCGCTGGCAGCGTCTGACACTTTTCTGACACTGCCAACGGAGATTGGCTGCGCTTCACTGCGGTTGAGTGCGGCTAAGCGCCTGATTTTTATGACCGTTGCGGTCGGTTGCGGAGCCCCAAGACCCCTGGATTTGAATTGAAAATCCTTGTGTCGGCGGTTCGATTCCGTCCCAGGCCACCAGAACAAGAAAAGCCCGGCTCCCGCAGCCGGGCTTTTTGCATTGGGGCGCAGTGTCATGAACGCGCCCGGATTCCCGTCCCCGCGCTGTCGCCGCAACGGCGAAACACTTCCATCGCACTTACCCCCTCGGCTCAACGCCAGTGATCAGAATCAAGGTCGCCTCACGCGTGCAGGCCCATCTTGACGCCTTGCCTCGCAAGTAGCCGGACGTCGCTTGCACCGACCGGCGCGACGCAATTTCTGTATAGGCAAATATTCTTTGCCTTGCCAATTTAACGCCCATACAATAAATTGATGCCGCCTGATCGGCAACCGTGTGTTTGTGATGGTCTACACCATGCGAGGCGAAACGATGCGCGTCATCAGCCTGCGCAAAGCCAACCGCCACGAGGTATTGAAGTATGTCGACGAAACGCAGGATCCATATCCCGACTGATGCCGAGGACAAGGCACTGACGCGCGCCGCGCAGGCAGACCCCGACAACCCGCCGCTGACCGATGCCGAACTGGCGCGCCTGCGGCCCGCGCGGGAAGCACTGCCCAGGCTGGTCGGCGAGAAGGCGGCACAGGCATTGCTGCGGCCCCGCGGCCGGCCGGCGCTGCCGCCGGAGCAGCGCAAGGTCACGCTGAACATGCGTGCCGACCGTGATGTTGTCGAGGCGTTCAAGGCCACCGGCGAAGGATGGCAGACCCGCATCAACGATGTGCTGCGTGCCTACGCCAAATCGCACCGCATGCTGCCCCGTAGCTGACCGCCTTGGAGCAGTGGGTTGCGCAACGCGCAACAGCCAACCCAGAAGTAAATATCTTCTACTTGGCAGCCGATATATGTATCTCTACGATGCCCTGACGCGCTGCCACCCGGCGGCGCGGACCGAGCCGGCCAAGCCGCACCCACAACGCGGACACGCGGTTCAGGGCTATTACTTTCTTACCGGGGGGTCTGATGGATACGTTGATCGGGACAGACAACCGCTGGCCGCCGCAGACTGCGGGCGACGAGCGCGGGTTGTGGAAGAGCACCATGGCCGCGGCCACCCACGCGCTGGGGGCGGCGGGGCGGGTGCAGCAGGCGGTCTCGCAGACGCTGAAGCTGCAGCACAAGATCCGTGCGCTGCGCGATGAGCTGCACCAGATGGAGGCCGAGCGCGACGTCTACCGCGAGCTGCATGCGCGCACGGTCGAGGAATTGCACCAGGCGATCGACCGCAGCCCGGCAGAGATCCGGCGGCTGCGTGCAGAGACCGAGGCCATGCAGGTGCGCCACCGCGCCTACAAGCTGCTGGTGCAGCACTACATGCGCCTGGGCACGCCGATCGATCCCGCGGCATTTGCCGAGCAGCGCAGCCGCGTGCAGCAGCACATCCTGTTCCAGCGCCGCAAGGGCATTCCGGTGGCACAGATCCGCGTCGAGGACATCGCGTTCCTGCTGCGCTGAGGCACGCTGCGGCCGTGAAGCCATTCGCTTTGCCGCGATGGGCCAGGCTGCACTAACATGGCGGCAGCGAAGCATCCCGCGCTCGCATCCAACACTGCCAGGCCACCATGTTCGACATCCAGAACTACACCAGCTTCGTGCTCGCCATCCTGGTGTTCCAGCTGATCCCCGGCCCGGGCACGATCGCCATTCTCAACGCCACCGCGCGCAATGGCGTGGCGGCCGGCATGGGCGCGGTCTGCGGCACGCTGCTGGGCGACCTCGTGTACATGCTCGCCGCGGTGGCGGGACTGGCGGCGGTGATGCAGGCCAATCCGCTGCTGTTCCACGGCTTGCAATGGTTCGGTGCCGCGTACCTGTGCTGGATGGGCGTGCAGCTGCTGCGTACACGCTTTGCCGCGGACGCCGGCGTGCCCGAGCCGCGCAAGTCCGCGCGCGTATACCTGCGCCAGGGCTTCACGGTGAGCCTGACCAACCCCAAGGTGGTGCTGTTCTTTGTCGCGTTCTTCCCGCTGTTCCTGCGCCCGGATGCGTCGCCGGCCACGCTGGCGGCGATGATGGCACACGTCACGGTGCTCAGCCTTGCCTACCAGGCGGCGCTGGTGCTGGCGGGCAATGCGGTGGCCAGCCGGCTGCGGGCGCTGCCGTTCGCGCGCACGCTGGCAACGCGACTGGCCGGGATCGCGCTGGTCGGCTTCGGCCTGCGGCTGGCGGCCAGCAACCGGTAACGGCCCGCGGCCAGCGCGGCGATTCGATACCGCGCGTCTGCACACAACAAAGCGGCCACGCATTGACGCGCTCCGTGCGCTAACGGAACACTGTCGCGTCCGCGCTCACCGCGTGTGCGCGGGCTTGCTACTGAACCGCCACCGTTCGAGGCGTCGTCTCAGGCGACGTTGCCCATCTTGCCGCTGCACGTTTTCCTTACTGCCTTTGCCGCGATCTCGCGGCCGCTCTCGTATCCCGTTCGTTGCTCCGCTCCATCGCTGCTGCGCGCCGTCAACGGAGCGCAGCGATGAGTACGCTCGCACGCCGCCTGGTGGCCGAAGGCCTGGGCACGGCGCTGCTGGTGGCGATCGTGGTGGGCTCCGGCATCCGCGCCGAGCGCCTCGCCGCAGGCGACACCGCGCTGGCGCTGCTGGCCAATTCGCTGGCGACCGGTGCCGGGCTGGTGGCCTTGCTAGTGTCGCTGGGCCCGGTCTCGGGCGGGCATTTCAATCCGGTGGTCAGCCTGTCGGCGCTGCTGCAGGGCACGCTGCCGCCGCGCGATGCGCTGCGCTATGTGCTGGTGCAGGTGGCGGGCGGCGTCTGCGGCGTGCTGGCCGCCCATGCGATGTTCGGTGAGCCGGCGCTGGCCTGGTCGGCGCAGAGCCGCACCGGCGCGGCGATGTGGTGGAGCGAGTGCGTGGCCACCTTCGGCCTGGTCGGCGTGGGCATCGGCACGCTGCGCAGCCGGCCGCAGCTGGTGCCGTTCGTGGTGGCTGGCTATATCACCGCGGGCTACTGGTTCACGTCGTCGACCTCGTTTGCCAACCCGGCGCTGACCATCGCCTGCGCGCTGACCGATACCTTTACCGGGATCCGGCCGCAGGACGTGCCGGGCTTCGTGCTGGCCCAGATCGGCGGCGGGCTGACCGCCACGCTGCTGTTCCACTGGCTGTGCCGCAAGCCCGCTGCGGCCGCCACCGCTGCCACAGCGCAGGCCGACTGGCGCGCTGCGCCCGCCAGCGCCCCTACCAGCGCCGATTGAGCTGCACGCCGAAGATCGAGCCGCTCGCCTGCGAGGCCCACGCGTCCGCCGGCGCGGTGTAGCCAATGCCGTCGACGTCGCTGGCGCGGCTATAGGTGTAGAAGGCGCGCAGGTTGGCATTGCCTGCCGACTTGCCCAGCGTCAGCGTGGGCGCCACGGTCAGCGCGGTGCGCTGGCCGCCGACGCCGAAGCCGGACGAGATCTGGTCGTGCGAGACCTCGAAGTTCAGGCGGAACTGGTTGCTCGCTACGTAAGCGGGACGCAAGCGCGTGGTGGTCCACTGCAGCGTGCCGACCGGCGACCGGTCGAACTGCAGGCTTTGCTCCACCGCGCCGCTCAGCCCTGAACGGCCCTTCCATTCCATCGATTCGGCCACGCGCGTGCGCGACAGCGCCGATCCCATGCCGGTGTAGCCGGTCATGGCGTTGCGCGATCCCGATCCGAACTGCACCCCGAGCCGGTTGGTGCCGAACAGCACGCCTTTCTGCTCGTGCAACGCAGACGCCCACCATGCACCGCCGGTGTCTTCTACCAGCGGCTGCGCCTCCACCCGCGTGAAGCCAAGCTGGATCGAACCCTGTTCGTTGGTGTTGATGGGCGCGGTGCGCAGCGAGTGGTAGCTGGGCAGGTTCTGGCCGTTCTGGTCGGCGCGCGCGGTGTACTGGTAGCTCAGGCCGATATCGCCGATCACCTTGGCGTTGTCCACGCCGAAGCGCATCGCCGTGGAATTGGGCGGCAGCAGGCCGGACGACAGCAGGAACGGCGCATTGTCGCGCCGGCCGGCCCACATGGTCGCGCCGTCCAGCACCGCCAGGCCGCTGACGGCGGTATAGAACTGCGGCACCAGGGCATAGGGATCGATCGCCGTGGGGCGGCCATTGACCGTGGTGGCGTCGGTGCCGCGCGCCTGCGCGATCAGCATCACCTGCGCGCCGCCGTCCAGGTCCAGCACCGATTCGCGGATCTTGACCTCGCCGGCGCTGCGGCAGTCCAGGCCTTTGCCGATGCCGGTGGAGAGCGCGCCGCCGGGGCAGGCGCGCATGGTGGCCGGGCGTTCCTCGGCCGCGGCGCGGCCGCTGTAGCCGAGGCGCCACACGGAATCCCCGGCGGGGTCGTCGGCGGGCAACTGCGAGTGCAGTACCGGCGGGGCCTCCGGCGGTGTGCCACCGGTGGCGCTGTCCGCCGGCTGGGCGGGCGCCTCGGCCTGGAACTGGCCGAGCCGGGGCGGGAACAGTACCAGTGGCGGCGGCTGGGGTGGCGATTCGGGCGGGCCGACGAAGTTGGGGTCGGCAGCCGGGCTGGTGCCGGCCAGGGTTGCCGGCGCGCTGCCGTCAGGCTGCACGGCAGGCTGGGCAGCCGGCTCGCCCGTGGTGCCTGGCGCCGGTGCCGCTGGCACAGTCACGCTGGCCGCGGGTGCCGCGTCGCCGGCGATCAGCGCCGCCAGCGGGTCCTCCGTGCTTGCTGTGGCCGGCGTGGCAGGCCGGGCGGCTTGCGCCGAAGCCGCGGTCACCACCGGCGGCACCGCCGAGCGCGGTTCGATGCGGGGCGGCGGCGTGGCGGCACTGGTCGTCGCATCCCCGGTCTGCGCGCACGCGACCAGGCCCCACGCGGCCAGCACGGCAAAACCGAGGCGGCGCAGGGGCAGGCCACCGCGTCCGGCAGGGCCGGGACAACGCGGTGTGGCGGGAATTCGACGGGAGACTGGCGGCAATTCGGACAGCAATTCAGGCAAGCTACAACGATGGCCGGAGCAGGCAAGGGCTCCGGAGGCGGGACTGTTTTGTATCAGCCGACCCATTTGACCGCAAGCCGGGTTACAAAATCCATCACACTGTGCGCCGTCTCACAATGCGAAAAACCCCGGATATGGCGCCATTGACTAGCGAAAACCCGCACTTGCACGGTACCCCGTGGCGAAAGAGCCACCGCTATAATCGGCTGGCTTGTCTTTCGGGTAAGACAGCCCTTTGCCGTGGCCCGCGACCGGCGCCCGGCATGCAGGGCACGCCGCCGTGCCCGTTCGCAACAGGCACAGCGTTGCGCAAGCCGCTGTACCCCGGCGGCTGGTGCGTCACGGTCCGGCGCGCGGCATCATGCAAGCCGCGAGCCTGCATCCGAATCAATATCTATAAGAGGAGAAGTGGAGATGGAACGTCGTTCCTTTCTGTTGAAAGCGTCGGCCGTGGCCGCCACCGGGGCACTGGCCGCATGCGGCAAGGGTGAAGAGAAGGCAGCGCCTGCCGCCGCCAGCGGCCCGGCAGCGCCGGCCGTGGTCGGCAGCAACCCGGCCGTGGAATGGCGCCTGGCCTCGAGCTTCCCCAAGTCGCTGGACACCATCTTCGGCGGCGCCGAACTGCTGTCCACGCGCGTGAAGGAACTGACCGACGGCAAGTTCAATATCAAGGTCTTTGCCGCCGGTGAAGTCGTGCCGGGCCTGCAGGTGCTGGACGCGGTGCAGAACAACACCGTGCAGATCGGCCACACCGCCGGCTACTACTACTTCGGCAAGAACCCGACGCTGTGCTTTGACACCACCGTCCCGTTCGGCCTGACCGCACGCCAGCAGAACGCCTGGATGATGCAGGGCAACGGCATGAAGCTGATGCGCGAGTTCTTCAAGGAATACAACGTCGTCAACTTCCTGGGCGGCAACACCAATGCGCAGATGGGCGGCTGGTTCCGCAAGGAAATCAAGACCGTGGCCGACCTGCAGGGCCTGAAGTACCGCATCGCCGGCTTTGCCGGCGTGGTGCTGTCGCGCCTGGGCGTGGTGCCGCAGCAGATCGCCGGCGGCGACATCTACCCTGCGCTGGAAAAGGGCACCATCGACGCGGCCGAGTGGGTGGGCCCGTACGACGACGAGAAGCTGGGCTTCTACAAGGTGGCGCCGTACTACTACTACCCGGGCTGGTGGGAAGGCAGCGCGCAGCTGTCGTTCTACGCCTCGGCCACCGAGTACGAGAAGCTGCCGGCGCTGTACAAGCGCGCGCTGGAAACCGCCACCATCGAGGCGCACACCAACATGATGGCCAAGTACGACACGGTCAACCCGCAGGCGCTGGCGCGCCTGCTGGAAAACGGCGTCAAGCTGCGCCCGTTCTCCAAGGAGATCATGGAAGCGTGCTTCAAGGCGACCCAGGAAGCCTACGCCGACGAAACCGCCAAGAACCCGTCGTTCAAGAAGATCTACGACGACTGGCGCGTGTTCCGCAACAACGAGGCCGCCTGGTTCAACGTGGCCGAGCAGGCCTTCGCCCAGTTCAGCTTCGCGCGCAAGCTGTAAGCGGCACACTGCCCCGGGCCGCCCGGGGCCTGCCGCAAACCCCATGTTCCCTCGGGAGCATGGGGTTTTTTGTTGGCCACGGCACGCGGGCGCCCGCCGGGCGGGGATCGCGCGGCGCCGGTAGAATCGCCGGCATCTACCGGAAATCCCTATGCAACTCGGCATTCTCTACGCCCTCCTGGCCTACGTCATCTGGGGGCTGCTCCCGCTCTATATCAAATCGCTGCCCGGCATTGCGCCGCTGGAGATCCTGCTGCACCGGATGGTGTGGTCGCTGGTATTCCTCGGCCTGATCCTGACGTGGCGGCACCAGTGGGCGTGGCTCGGCCGGGTGCTCAAGGACCGGCGCCTGCTGCTGTCGTTCGCCGCCAGCGCGGCGCTGCTGTGCGCCAACTGGTTCCTCTATATCTGGGCGGTGTCGGCCAACCGCGTGGTCGATGCCAGCCTGGGCTACTTCATCAACCCGCTGTTCAGCGTGCTGCTGGGCGTGGTGTTCCTGCACGAGCGGCTGCGCCTGGTGCAATGGCTGTCGATCGCGGTAGCCGCGGCCGGTGTGGCCTGGCTGACGGTGGCGGCAGGCCAGCTGCCGTGGATCGCGCTGGGGCTGGCGGCCAGCTTCGGCGGCTATGGCCTGCTGCGCAAGACCGGTGCGCTGGGTGCGCTGGAAGGGCTGTCGCTGGAGACGCTGCTGCTGTTCCCGCTGGCCGCGGCGGCGCTGGCCTGGCTGTTCGCCACCGGCCAGGACAGCTTCACCCACGCAGCGCCGGGTACGCAGTGGCTGCTGCTGCTGGCCGGGCCGGTGACGGCGGTGCCGCTGCTGTTCTTTGCGGCCGGCGCGCGGCGCATTCCGCTGTCGCTGCTGGGGCTGCTGCAGTACACCGGGCCGACGCTGCAGCTGCTGCTGGGCGTGTGGCTGTGGAACGAGCCGTTCCCGGTGCAGAAGCAGGTCGGCTACGCCCTGATCTGGCTGTCGCTGGCCTTGTATGCGGCCGAGGGGCTATGGATGAATACGCGGCAGAAGCCCGCTATCATCCAGTCGATCAATGATACTAACTAAAAATCAAACCATTTCATTCGTCGCACGGATAACCGATACGGTGCCTGGCCACCATGTCTGCCCCGCCTGATGCCACGCCCGCGGTCCAGCGCAAGATCATTCATTGCGACTGCGACTGTTTCTACGCCTCGGTCGAGATGCGCGACGACCCGTCGCTGCGCGGCCGCCCGATGGCCGTGGGCGGCTCGCCCGACCGGCGCGGGGTGATTGCCACCTGCAACTACGAAGCGCGCGCCTTTGGCGTGCGTTCGGCGATGCCATCGGCACAGGCGGTCAAGCGTTGCCCGGACCTGCTGATCGTGCGCCCGGCGATGGACAAGTACCGCGAGGTCTCGCGCCAGATCTTCGCGATCTATCGCGAATACACCGCGCTGGTCGAACCGCTGTCGCTGGACGAGGCCTACCTGGACGTGAGCCTTTGCACCCGCAACGCCGGCAGCGCCACCCGCATCGCCGAGGAAATCCGCCAGCGTGTGCGCGATGAAGTGGGCGTGACGGTATCGGCCGGGGTGGGACCGAGCAAGTTCGTGGCCAAGATCGCCAGCGACTGGAACAAGCCCGACGGGCTGTTCGTGGTCAAGCCGGCGGCGGTCGATGGCTTTGTCGCCGCGCTGCCGGTGGAGCGCATCCACGGCGTGGGCAAGGTCACCGCGGCCAAGCTGCGGCGCCTGGGTGCCGAGACCTGCGGCGACCTGCGGCCGTGGTCGCCGGACCGGCTGCAGCGCGAGTTCGGTGTCTTCGGGGCGCGGCTCTACAAGCTGTGCCGCGGCGTCGACGAGCGCGAGGTCACGCCCGAGCGCGAGCGCAAGTCGATCAGCGTGGAAGAGACCTATGCCGACGACCTGCCCGACCTGCAGGCCTGCATGGCCGAGCTGGAACCGCTCATCGCCATGCTCGAAGCCCGCATTGACCGGGCACAGGCACACGACACCATCGACAAGCTGACCGTGAAGCTGCGCTTCTCTGACTTCCGCCAGACCACGGTGGAATGCCGCGGCCACGCGCCGGACCGCGCCGTCTACGCGCGCCTGCTGGCCGAGGGCTATGCGCGCCGGGGCTTGCCGGTGCGGCTGCTGGGGGTGGGGGTAGGTACCAGCGACCGGGATACGTCGCAGCTGGAACTGTTCGACTGAACGCAGGATTATTCCAGCGAATAATTAAACAACCTGAAATCAGGATGCCTTGATAAATGGCATCAATAAACCAGCTACTGCAGGTCGTTGCGCATCACCAGCAGCCATGGCATATGCGAATTGGTGACGCCATCGAGCCGGCCCGAATCGCCCAGCTCGATCTCCGCCATCGACACCGACTGCTGGACATTGCCGCCGATGGCACGCACCACGCGCGTGGCCGGATCCACGCCGACCACGATGTCGCAGTGCATGGGCGTGGTGCCGAAGCCGATTTCGGCGATGTCCTCGAGATAGCGGTCGCGCCCGCGTCCGGCGCAGATGATGTCGCCGGGTCGGGGCATGGCGGGGACGGGCTCGATACGGAAGGCCGGCCTGGGCAGGATGCCGTCGCGGGCATCGACCACGTACATCGAGTGCGACTGCCCGGTCAGGAACTGGCGCTCGTCCAGCCCCGCCTTGCGCAGCACCCATGAGATAAACACCGCCGACCAGGCCCAGGACCCCTGCGTCACCTGCCGGCAGCTGGGCGTTTCGCCGACGATGCCCCAGTAGCGGCGCGCCAGCGAGCAGCCCAGGGGCGTGGCTTCCATGCCGGTGCCGTCCGGAAAGGACAGGCAGCTGGCAGCGGGTGGCGGATTGCCGTTGGTTTTGGATTCGGTGTCGGTGGTGGCGGCAGCGGGCGCTCCGGCCTCTGCGGGGGACGCTGGCTGGGCCTCCGGAATCTCTGGCAGTGGGGCAGGCAGCTCCGGTGCGGGCACCGGGCTGTAGGTGACGCAGGACGTGTCGTCCCGGCCCAGCCGCACCACCTGCCCGCCCCAGCGGGCCCATTCCTGCGTGGCGATCTCGACGATGCGTTCGCGCGGCGTGGCGCCCGCGCGCGTCACCGGCCTTTCGGTGTCGGGCAGGGCCAGCGCCTGCGGCCGCACCGGCTCGCTGACGGTGGTGCAGGCACTCAGCAATGCCAGCGCCACGGCAACGCAAGCCGCGCGCATGGCACCTGCAGCCTGTGGAGAAAGCTGTGGAACCGGCTGTGGAAAGCGCTGTGCATAACGCTGTGGAGATCTGCGGCGCGGCGGACGGGCAAGCATGGAGGCCCCATGTGGCACGGCACCCGGTCCGGCCTGTCACGGCCACGGCTGGACGCCTGTTGGAAGACTTCGCGCGCGATCGCCCCGATGGCGGATTCGGCGATGCGGCGGATACTGCAGAAGATCAGCTTACCGCTGTGGATAACGTCCCCCGCCTGGCGCTCGCCTGCGCCCTCGGGCACCGGGCGGCGGCATGGCGGGGTCTGACAATTCGGGCCCTGCAGTGCAGCCCGTCAGGCTCACTGGTTGACAGCGTCCTTGAACTTCTGGCCAGCCTTGAACTTCACGGTCTTGGCTGCTTCGACCTTGATTTCTTCGCCGGTACGCGGGTTGCGCGCCATGCGCTCGCCACGCTCGCCCTTGCTGAACGTGCCAAAGCCGATGAGGCTCAGGGTGTCGCCCTTGGCCACTGCGTCCATGATGGCCGACAGGGTCACGTTCAGTGCCTGTTCTGCCTTGGCCTTGGTCAGACCGTCCACACCGGCTGCGATAGCGTCGATCAGTTCGGTTTTCGTCATGCTTCACTCCGTATCGAGTTGATAAAACACAGGCGTCCGCATCCTGGGCGGCCTGGCTGGCACCGCTCCGGCAAAGACGCCGCGGGCCACATGATACCGTGTCGGGCAAGGCGCACCGGGAACAGATTGTTACCTGGCAGTTTCCGCGAGGCCGCGCCAGGCTGGGCTTCGCGGCAAATCGACGCAGCCGGGTGCAGCCATGGCAAGTGGCGGAAGGTGACGAAAGCGCCCTAAGGTGACAGGGCAGGGCACCGGGTTCGCGCAACGCGATGGCGGGCATATGCCTTTACCCATCCCTCGCCAGAGGCCCTCAGAGGCCCTCTGCGCACGCCCAGGCGTATTGGACAGGGCTGGAGAGCCAGCGCCGGCCAGAAGCGCTTGCAGGCGCTCTGGGAGCCTCGGAGGCGCAGGCTGCACTATGTTGCATGTTGTCGGGTCACTGCCTGGCGACGAACCGCACGGCTATTCGGCGCATGCATGGCGCCTTGCAGGCCGGTTTACGGCCCGGCTCCAGATCCTGTCGCCAGCGTATACGCGCAAGTTGGTGTGATTGGGCGTATACGCCCGAGGTATACGCGCCCCCCTTCAAACCCAAAACCACAAAGTCTCGCGCTACCGCGACGTTTACGGCCCGGGCCATTCGGATGATGCCTTTGGGGGCTTTCTTTCGCTGACGTCGTTGGCTTGTTCTTTCGGTTTACCTTTTTCTTTCATGTATACAAATAGTAGTAGTAAGTAAACACCCGCCCCCGCTGTGGAAAACCGCGTAAACGTCTTTCGGTTCAACGGTTTACGTAAACGAGAAGTGGTCGTATCCAATGTTGGCCGAAGTGGATGACTCAGCCCGATGGGCGAGGCTGGTGCCGTACCCCCTCCGACTTATGCCTGAGGCATCCCCATGCCAGCCCCAGGCAGCCCACATCGAATCCGCGTGCTTGTCCACAGTTCGGGGCGGGGTTATCCACATGCGGGTAGGTAAACGCGCGTCGTGGCTGGGGCGGAAATTGGGTGCGGTATACCTGCCAACTGCACGCCAAAGGCGTATACGGTGAGGGCGGCGACGAAGGGAAGGCACCGGAAAAAGGGCGGTACGTATACGTGTCACGGTTGCACCGGTATCATCCCCGATCGCGCCGGAACGGCCGGCACAGCTGGCCACTCAGGCACAACAGCATGGAAAGGCAAATGGCGGACAAGGCAAAGCGCAAGGCAGCGGACGAGGGCAAGAAGAAGACGGCGAGCGACCGGATCGAGGTGCGCCAGTCAGGCGTGCACGGCAAGGGCGTCTATGCGATCGGCCCGATTGCCGAAGGCGAACGCGTGATCGAGTACAAGGGCGAGCACATTTCGTGGACGAAGGCGCTGGAGCGCCATCCGCACGATCCCAGCGATCCCAACCACACTTTCTACTTCAGCCTGGACGACGGCAGCGTGATCGACGCCAAGTACGGCGGCAACCGCGCGCGCTGGATCAACCACGCCTGCGAACCCAACTGCGAGGCGCGCGAGAAGAAGGGCCGCGTCTTTGTCCACGCGCTGCGCGACATTGCCCAGGGCGAGGAGTTGTTCTATGACTACGGCCTGGTCATCGACGCGCGCTATACCGCCAAGCTGAAGAAGGAATTCGAGTGCCGCTGCGGCAGCCCGCAATGCCGCGGCACCATGCTGGCACCGAAGGAAAAGAAGAAGAAGGCCAAGTAAGGCGCGCGTCTCAACCCGCGCCGCCGCCAGCGCAGCAGCGGGTTCAGGCCACTGATCCTGGCGGTTCGCAGGGGATCCGGATCACGAAGCGCATGGTCGGCCGCCGTTCGGGCGCGCTGTCCGCGGCCGGTGCATCGCCAGCCCCACCCGGAACCGGCGGCACGTCCTCGATGCGGATGGTGCCCTGGTGCAGCGTCACGATCTCATGGACGATGGCCAGCCCCAGCCCGGCGCCGCCGCTGTAGGCCGCCCGCCCGCCGCCCGGCTCGGGGGCGCGGTCGCCGCGGAAGAAGCGCTTGAAGACTTCCTCGCGCCGCTGCGGCGGGATGCCGGGGCCGTTGTCTTCCACCATCACCACCGCCATGCCGCGGTGACCCATGGCCTCGCCGCCGGCGCGCACCGTGATGCGCCCGCCCGCGGGCACGTACTTCACCGCGTTGTCGATCAGGTTGGACAGGGCCTCGCGCATCAGCAGCCGGTTGCCGCGCACCACCGCGGGCGCGCTGCCGGTGAAGGTGGGGCCGGGCAGGATCTCGAAGCCCAGGTCGATGCGTTGCGCCAGCGCCTGCGGCACCCACTCGGCGCCGGTTTCGAAGGCCAGCTCGGCCAGGTCGAAGTGTTCCACCGGCCCGAGACGCTCCAGCGACAGCCCCGGCTCGGCGCGCGCCAGCGACAGCAGTTGGTTGGACAGCCGTACCGCGCGGTCGGCGGCGGTCTGCACCTCGCGCAGCGCATGCCGGGCGACTTCCAGCGAATCGGCTTCCTGCGCACGGTCGGCGTGCAGCTTGACCGCGGTCAGCGGGGTGCGCAGCTGGTGCGCCGCATCGGCAATGAACTTGCGTTGTGCGTCGAGCGCGTCGCGCAGCCGCGCCAGCAGCGCATTGAGGCCGCGGATCAGCGGCGCCACTTCGGCCGGTACCTGGGTCTCGTCCAGCGCGGCGAGTGAGCGGGCAGTCTGCCGGTTGAGCTTGTCGGCCAGGATCTGCAGCGGCACCAGCTCTTCCTTGAGCACGTGTGACAGGATCAGGCTGCCGACCAGCAGCAGCAGGATCAGCGGCACGGACACCGATAGCAGGATCTCGTTGGCGGCGGTCTCGCGCCGGTCCAGCAGCTCTGCCACCTCCACCACGATTGGCCCGCGCGCGGCTTTGCCGGCCTCGCTGGTGCCGAGTTCGTCCACCGCGGCGCTGGGCAGCATCACCGGCAGCCGCACCGCGCGCACCTGGCGGCCGCTGAACCAGGCGTAGAACAGGCGCGCGTCGTGCAGCGTGGTCTGGCCGGTGCCGTAGCCCAGCCAGGTGTCCATGCCGCCGATCAGCCCGTCGGGGCCGTGGATGCGCCAGTAGATGCGGTCGGTGCCCTCGGCCTCTACTAGCGTCTGCGCGATCATCGGGATGTCCTGCTCCAGGCGCGGGCCGGCAATGCGGATCTGCTGGGCGATGTTGTTGGCCACGCCATACAGCGCGCGGTCGAACACCTGCGTGGTGTAGTGCGCCGCCAGCCAGTACGACAGCGAGCCGCTGGTCAGCACCAGCGCAAACAGCGGCGTGGCCAGTGCGCGCAGCAGGTGCACGCGCAGGCTGATGTTGGAGCCGGGGCGGGAGGCCTGGCGCGTCGTCGCGGGCGTAGGGGTGGCGCCGGCGGCGTCAGCCGCGGCGGAAGATGGGGGCACGTTCCGCGTTGCGATGCGGGAGGCCGTGCGCCAGGAAACCCGGGAGGAGGTGCGGGAGCGAGGCCACATTGCCGGCTAGGCCGAAGGACAGGGCCGCGTGTCGGATAACCGCGGCGGCCGGAGCGGTTTCATTGTCCGGCGCGGATCTGCAGCAGGTAGCCGAAGCCGCGCACGGTGACGATCTCGACATCGCTGTCCTCGAGCTTCTTGCGCACGCGGTGCACATAGACCTCGATCGCGGTGTCGCCCACGGTGTCGCCGCCTTCGCCGGCGGGGTGGGCAAAGGTGGCCAGGTGGTCCTGCAGCTGCGCCTTGCTGACCACGCGGCCCTGGCGCTGCAGCAGCAGCTCCAGCACCGCGAACTCGCGCGGCGACAGTTCCAGCGGGCGGGCGTCGATAAACATGCGGCGGTCGTTGCCCGACAGCCGCAGGCGCCCCAGGCGCACGTCGCGCTCGGGTGCGGCCTCGCCCTGCTGGCTGCGGCGCAGCAGCACGCGCACGCGCGCTTCCAGCTCGGGCAGGGCGAAGGGTTTGATCAGGTAGTCGTCGGCGCCGGCGTTCAGGCCCGAGAGCTTGTCTTCCAGTTCGTCGCGCGCGGTCAGGATGATGACGGGGGTGGTGCGGTTGCGGGCGCGGTAGCGTGCCAGCAGGGTCATGCCGTCGATGCCGGGCAGGCCCAGGTCCAGGATGACCAGGTCGTGCTGCTCGCGCAGCAGGTGTTCGGTGGCATAGACGCCGTCATGGACGACGCGCACCTGGTGGCCGGCGCGGGACAGGCCGGCTTCGACGCCGCTGGCAATCTGGCGGTCGTCCTCGATCAGCAGGATACGCATGGCGGCAGCTCGGGCAGGAAGTTGGGCATGGCTGGAGGGAAGGCCTTTTGGCGCACACGGGAGGTGCGGGCCTGCCGCAGATTGTACTAGGCGCGGGCCCCCGGTTCCTTACGGATTGCCTACAGATGCCCGATCCGGCTGCCGCCGCGCCGGCGCTTAGTCGGTCACCGCGTCGGCGGCGCGCTCGATGAAGTGGGCCAGGTCGATGTCGCGCTGGGTCAGGCCGTTGGCATCGTGCGTGGACAGCGTGATGTCGACCCGGTTGTAGACATTGAACCATTCCGGGTGGTGGTCGGCCTTCTCGGCCTGGATCGCCACGCGCGTCATGAAGCCGAAGGCGGCATTGAAGTCATGGAAGGTGAAACGCTTGAAGATCGCGTCGCGGTCCGGGACGGTGGTCCAGCCGGGCAGGTCGGCGAGCAGCGTGGCACGGGCTTGCGGGGAAAGCGGAGTCATAGGGGGCTCGATCTGGTCGTAACGAAAACGAAGGCCGCAAATCAATGCGGACAGCCGGCCCGCCCGCGCCATGGCGGCGGGCATGCCGGCATTGTTTCACAAAGCGGGAAGCGGGGCAGGGCGCCCCGGGTTTGCCGGCGAGGGCCGGATCAGATGTCTTCGGTATCGGCCCAGCCTTCGCGGGTGCCGACATTGAGCACCTGGTCGCCCGGGGTCACGTCGCCCGCGCCCAGCGTCGGCTGCGCGCGCAGTTCTTCGTACAGCGGCGCAAAGTCCGGCCGGGTGGCGTCGAACAGCTGTTCGAAGCTGTCGATCACGAAGTAGGTCTTCTGGAAGGTGTCGATGCGGTAGCGCGTGCGCATGATGCGGCGCACATCGAAGCCGATCCGGTTGGGGCTGGCCGAATCCAGGCTGTAGATCGACTCGCCCTGGCTCGACAGGATGCCCGCGCCGTAGATTCGCAGGCCCTGCGGGGTGCGGATCAGGCCGAATTCAACCGTGTACCAGTACAGCCGCGACAGCATGTCCAGCGCGCCCAGCCCGGCCGCCTTCAGGCCGCCCTTGCCGTAGGCCTCCATATAGTCGGCAAAGACCGGGTTGATCAGCAGCGGCACATGGCCGAACACGTCGTGGAAGCAGTCCGGCTCCTGCAGGTAGTCCAGCTGCTCGGGCTTGCGCATCCACCAGCTGGCGGGGAAGCGGCGGTTGGCCAGGTGCTCGAAGAACACCTGGTCCGGCACCAGGCCGGGCACGGCCACGACCTGCCAGCCGGTGGCGCGCATCAGGGTTTCGTTGAGCTGGTCGAAATCAGGGACGCGGTCCTTGTCCATGCCCAGCGTGGCCAGGCCCTGCAGGAATTCATCGCTGACACGGCCCTGCAGCATCGCGGCCTGGCGCTCATACAGCTTGCGCCAGATGGCGTGGTCGGTGCTGGTGTAGCGGTGCACCGGCTGGGCGATGGTGAAGTCCGGGCGCAGTTCCTGGCCGGACAGCAGGCCGGCGTCGAACTGTTCCTTGAGCTTGTCAGTCAGGGTGCCCTGGAAGGCGCCGGGGGCTTCGGTGGCCGTGGCGATGGACATGGTGCGCGTCTCCTTGTAATGCGTGCTTGCTGCATCGGCGGCAGCATGAATGCGGATTTACTGCGTAGTTTAGACAGCCGGGCGCGCATAAAGGCCGCAAAATCCGCTTGTTTTAGTCCGGTGGCGCATATAATGTGCATCTTTATAATAAAGAATGCGGGATTTGTGTATGACTGCCTCCGGCGTCTCCCTGGACCCCTTCGACCTCGCGCTGCTGGCCGTCCTGCAGGCCGACGGCCGCACCACCCACCAGCAGCTGGCCGAGCGCGTGCACCTGTCGCCCAGCCAGGTCGGGCGCCGGCTGGCGCGGCTGGAAGCCGACGGCGTCATCACCGGCTACCGCGTCAACCTGTCCTCGCAGGCGCTTGGCCTGGGGGTGATGGTCTTTATCAGCGTCAAGCTGGCCCACCATGCCGACACCATCATCGAACGTTTCCGCGAAGAGATCCTGCTGCTGGAAGAGGTGCAGGAGTGCTATTCGGTGGCCGGCGAGGCTGACTACCTGATCCGCGTGGTCGTGCCTGACCTGCCCACGCTGGCTGAATTCACCATGAAACGGCTGATGCGCGTGCCGGGCGTGGAAAGCGTGCGTTCGAATATCGTGCTGACCGCCATCAAGTGCGACGGGCCCTTGCCGCTGTCGCACCTGCGCTAAAACTTTTCCTGCGGCGCGTTGCAGGGTTGCGTGCCGGTCTTGCGCTCCTGTGGCGTGCGTGTCACCCTCGCCGGGTGCCGCAAACGTGGCGGGAACGGAGGATGGCAGGATGAAGGGAATCGTCGCCCGAGCCGATCGGGGTCTTGGCAGGTTGCCAATGCAATCGCGTGCGCCGCGCGCAGTCCTGGCCCTGGTGGCCACGCTTGGGATCCTGGCAGCCGGCAGCGCGCAGGCCGCGCAGGTGACGCGCTTCTCCCCCGAAGGCACGGTCGGGCAGGTCCGGCAGGTGGCGATCCGCTTCGACGAGGCCATGGTGCCGATAGGCGACGTCCAGGCTACCGCGCCCGCGGCGGTTTCCTGCACCGGTGCCGGCACCGGCGGGCAGGCCCGCTGGATCGATGCGAAGAACTGGGTCTACGACTTTGCCAGCGACCTGCCGCCGGGCGTGCGCTGCACCGTGCGCATGCGTACCGGCCTGCGCAGCGTGGCCGGCACCGCCTATGCCGGCAAGCCGGAGTACCGGTTCGAGACCGGCGGCCCGACGGTCGTGTCCAGCCGGCCTGCGGGCGGCGAGATCGAGGAAGACCAGGTCTTTGCGCTGCGCTTCAATGGCGCCGCCACCGCGGCCTCGGTGCGCGAGCACGCCTGGTGCCAGGCGCAGGGGCTGGGCGAGCGCATCCCGGTGCGCTTGCTCACCGGCAAGGAGCGCGATGCCGTGCTCGACGCCATCCACTGGGAACGCATCGCCAAACAGGCGCCGGATGCCGTGCACCTGCTTGCCTGCCAACAGCGGCTGCCGGCCGCGGCGCGGGTGCAGCTGGTGCTGGGCGCGGGCATTGCCACGCCCTCCGGCGTGGCCACGCGCGATGAGCGCCGCTTTGACTACACCGTGCGCGAACCCTTCACTGCCAGCTTCAGCTGCGAGCGTGAACACGCGCAGTCGCCGTGCACGCCGCTGCGGCCGATGTCGGTCACCTTCTCCTCGCCGGTGCCGCGCAAGCTGGCCGAGAGCGTGGTGCTGAAGACGCCGTCCGGCCCGCGCGCGCCGCAGTTCGATCCCGACCTGGCGCCGGACGCCAGCGTCAGCGCGCTGACCTTTGCCGCGCCGTTCGCGGAGAAGGCCCAGTTCACCATCGAAGTGCCGCGCAACCTGAAGGACGACAGCGGCCGCACGCTGGCCAATGCCGACCTGTTCCCGCTCAAGGTGGCCACCGCATCGATGCCGCCGCTGGCCAAGTTTGCCGCGGCGCCGTTTGGCGTGGTGGAACGCTTCGGCGAGCTGCCGCGCGGCAAGTCGCCGGCCGACTACCCGCCGCTGCTGCCGGTGACGCTGCGCAACGTCGAGGCTGACCTCGCCGTGCGCGGCGTGCAGGCCAGGGCCGGCACCGTGATGAAGCTGCGCGTGGACGACGACACGGCCGTGATGCAATGGTTTGGCCTGGTGCGCCGCATGCATGAGGCCAGCTATACCCGGGCCGAGCTCGACGCCGTGCTGGCGGGCCGTTCCCCGTATCGCGTCAACAACCCGCGCAATGCGGTGTCGATCGAGACGCGCTCGGTGTCGCTGCTGGAGCGCGCGCCCGGGGTGCAGAAGTTGGCCGTGCCCAAGCCTTCGGGCGATGCGCCGCGGCCGTTCGAGGTGGTGGGCATCCCGCTGCCGGAACCGGGCTTCCATGTGGTGGAGATCGCCTCGCCGATGCTGGGCGAGTCGCTGCTCGGCAAGCGCGCGCCGATGTACGTGCGCACGGCGGCGCTGGTTACCAACCTGGGCGTGCATTTCAAGCTGGGCCGCAGCGCCGGCAATGAAGACGATGGCAGCCGCAGCGGGCTGGCCTGGGTCACCGCGCTGGACGACGGCAAGCCGGTTGCCGATGCCGCCGTGGCGGTGCGCGACTGCAGCGGCCGCCTGCTGGGCGAAGGGCGTACCGATGCCAGCGGCGTGGTGCGCTTTGCCAAGCTGGCTGCCGCGCCCGAGGGCGCCTGCGACCAGAACGGGCTGTCGGGCTATTTCGTCTCGGCCCGCATCGCCGCCGGCCACCCGCAGGCACGCGGCAAGGCCGACATGGCCTTCGTGATGTCGGGCTGGAACCGCGGCATCGAGACCTGGCGCTTCAATGTGCCGACCGACACCAGCACCGCACCCACGGTGCGCGCGCACACCATCTTCGATCGCACGCTGCTGCGCGCCGGCGAGACCGTGTCGATGAAGCACCTGATCCGTGCCGAGACCGCGCAGGGCTTTGCCCTGCCGCCGGCCAGCCGACCGCTGCCCACGCGCGTGGTGATCCGCCATGAAGGCAGCGGCCAGACCTACGAGCTGCCGCTGCAATGGCGCCAGACCGCGACCGGCGGGCGCAGCGCGGAAAGCACCTTCCAGGTGCCGCCGGCGGCCAAGCTGGGGGTCTACAGCGTGGAGCTGGAAACGCAGAAGGGCGAAGGCGCGCAGGACGAAGGCGGCGCGCGCAGCTACACCAGCGGCAGTTTCCGCGTCGAGGCATTCCGCTTGCCGGTGCTGGCCGGCACGCTGCAGGTGGCAGGCAAGGCGGGGGCCGTGGTGGCGCCTGCCGAACTGCCGGTCGGCGTGGAGATCCACTACCTCTCCGGCGGCGGTGCGGCCGGGCTGCCCGTGCGCGTGTCTGCGCTGCTGCGCGACAAATACGTCAGCTTCCCTGGCTATGACGAGTTCTCGTTCAACCCGCCGCGCGCCCAGCGCGAAAGCGCCGGCGGCGACGAGGAGATGGATGAGGACGAGCAGAGCGATGCCAGTGCCGACGCCCAGAAGCTGGTCGCCGACAAGCTGCCGGTGACGCTCGACAAGAACGGCAACGGCACCGTCACGCTGCGCAAGCTGCCCAAGACCGAAGCCCCGCGCGACCTGCTGCTCGAAGCCGGCTTTGCCGACCCCAACGGCGAGATCCAGACGCTGCGCCAGACCGTGCCAGTGTGGCCGGCGGCGGTGGTGGCCGGCATCCGCACCGATGGCTGGGTCTCGGTCAAGCAGAAGCTGGCCGTGCACGGCGTGGTGCTGGACGTCAACGGCAAGCCGGTGGCGGATGCGCCGGTCAAGATCAACGCGCGGGCACGCATCACCACCTCGGCGCGCAAGCGCGTGGTGGGCGGCTTCTACCGCTATGACAACCGCACCGAGACGCGCGACCTCGGCACCGTGTGCGAGACCCGCACCGATGCGCAGGGCCGTGCGCGCTGCGACGTGGCGCTGGAGCAGGCCGGCCAGATTGAACTGGTGGCGAGCGCGCGCGACAAGGACGGGCGCACCGCGCAGGCGGCCTCGACGGTCTGGGTCACGCGCCAGGGCGAGCTCTGGTTCGGCGGCGAGAACCATGACCGCATCGACCTGCTGCCGGAGAAGAAGTCCTACGCGCCGGGCGACACCGCGGTGTTCCAGGTGCGCATGCCGTTCCGCCACGCCACCGCGCTGGTGGCGGTGGAGCGCGAGGGCATCTACCAGGCGCAGGTGGTCGAGCTGCATGGCAGCGATCCCACTGTGCGCGTGCAGGTGAAGCCGGAGTGGGGGCCCAACGTCTACGTGTCGGTGCTGGCCTTGCGCGGGCGCCTGCATGAGGTGCCCTGGTATTCGTTCTTCACCTGGGGCTGGCGCCAGCCGGGCGAGTGGTGGCGCGCGTTCCGCAGCGAGGGCCGCGAGTACGCCGCGCCGACCGCGCTGGTGGACCTGTCCAAGCCGGCCTTCCGGCTGGGGCTGGCCGAGATCCGCGTCGGCAATGCGGGCCACCGGCTCGACGTTACCGTGACACCGGACAAGGCCAGTTATCCGGTGCGCGGCAAGGCGCGCGTGGCGATCCAGGTGAAGCTGCCCGACGGCAAGCCCGCCGCCAACGGCGAAGTGGCGCTGGCCGCGGTGGACCAGGCGCTGCTGGAACTGATGCCCAACACCAGCTGGGACCTGCTCGATGCAATGCTGCAGCGGCGCGGCTACGGCGTGGAAACGTCGACCGCGCAGATGGAGATCATCGGGCGCCGCCACTACGGGCGCAAGGCGGTGCCGGCGGGCGGCGGTGGCGGCAAGAGCCCCACGCGCGAACTGTTCGACACGCTGCTGCTATGGAACCCGCGCGTGCAGCTCGACGCCGAGGGCCGCGCCAGCATCGAGGTGCCGCTCAACGATTCGCTGACCAGCTTCCGCATCGTCGCGGTGGCGGACCTCGGCCTCGGCCGCTTCGGCACGGGCAGCGCCACCATTGCCGCCACGCAGGACCTGCAGGTGATTTCCGGCCTGCCGCTGCTGGTGCGCGAGGACGACCGCTACCGCGCCATGTTCACGCTGCGCAATACCACCAAGCGCGCGATGACGGTGCAGGCCAGCGCGCGCGGCACGCTGCTCGGCAATGAGACCAGCCTGCCGGCGCAGACCGTGCAGATCCCTGCCGGCGAAGCGCGCGAGATCGGCTGGGACGTGACCGCGCCCGCGCTGCTGGCGTACTCGCGCAGCGGCACGGTGATGTGGGAAGTGCAGGCGAGCGAGCAGGGCACGGGTGGCGCGGCCGACCGCATCAAGGTGTCGCAGCAGATCGTGCCGGCGGTGCCGGTCACGGTGCAGCAGGCTACGCTGGCGCAGGTGTCGCCGTCGCTGTCGGTGCCGGTCAAGGCGCCGCCGGGTGCACTGGCGGATCCGGCGGGCAAGGTGCGCGGCGGGCTGCAGGTCAACTTCCAGTCGTCGCTGGCGAGCGGCATGCCGGGCGTGCGTGAGTGGTTCCGCAACTACCCGTTCACTTGCCTGGAGCAGCGCGCATCGAAAGCCATCGGCCTGAACGACACCGCCGCGTGGGACGCGCTGATGACCCAGCTGCCGTCCTACCTCGATGCCAACGGGCTGGCCTCGTACTTCCCGCTGAACGCCGACGGCGACTTCGGCAGCGAAGTGCTGACCGCCTACCTGCTGGCGGTCACCGACGAGGCCGCGCGCGCCGGGCTGGCGCTGCGCATCCCCGACGCGCAGCGCACGCAGATGGAGCGCGGGCTGACCGACTTCGTCGAAGGCCGCATCCGCCGCGACAGCTGGGCGCCGGTGGCCGGCACGCAGTACCTGGAAGCGCGCAAGCTGGCCGCGCTCGAGGCCCTGTCGCGCACCGGCCATGCGCAGGCGCGCATGCTGGGCTCGATCCAGATCCTGCCGGCGCAGTGGCCGACCTCTGCGCTGCTGGACTGGACCCTGCTGCTCACGCGCATGCAGGACATCCCGCAGCGCGAGCAACGCCTGGCCGAGGCGCAGCAGTTGCTGCGCTCGCGCCTGACGGTGCAGGGCACGCGCCTGGCGTTCTCCACCGAGCGCAATGACAACTGGTGGTGGATGATGGCGGGCGGCGACACCAATGCCGCGCGCCTGCTGGCGCTGGCGTCGGAACTGCCGGGCTGGAAGGAAGATGCGCCGCAACTGGCCACCGGGCTGCTGGGCCGGCAGGTGCATGGAGCCTGGGGCACCACCACTGCCAATGCCTGGGGCATGCTGGCGGTGACGCGCTTTTCGCAGGCGTTCGAGAAGACGCCGGTGGCGGGCACTACGCGAGCGAGCGTGAGCAATGCGGCCGACGCCTCACGCAGTTTCGACTGGGCGCGCGCGCAGCGCACCGACGGCGTGGCCCAGGGCAGCGTCGACCTGCCGTGGCCGACCGTCGCCGACGGCGGCACGCTGCAGGTGGAGCACGCCGGCGCCGGTCATCCGTGGGCCACGGTGCGGGCGCTGGCGGCGGTGCCGGTGACCGCGCCGCTGGCCGCGGGCTACCGCATCAAGCGCACCGTGACGCCGCAGGAGCAGGCGGTGAAGGGCAAGTGGTCGCGCGGCGATGTGTACCGCGTCAAGCTGGAGATCGATGCGCAGGCCGACATGACCTGGGTGGTGGTCAGCGATCCGGTGCCTGCCGGCGCCACCATCCTCGGCAGCGGCCTGGGCCGTGACTCCGAGATCGCCACGCGCGGCGAGAAGCGCAAGGGCGCGGCCTGGCCGGCCTACACCGAGCGCACGCCGCAGGCCTACCGCGAGTACTTCGGCTACCTGCCCAAGGGCACGGCATCGGTCGAATACACGGTGCGGCTGAATAACGCCGGCGACTTCGCGCTGCCGCCCACGCGCGTGGAAGCGATGTACGCGCCCGATGTGTTCGGCGTGGCGCCCAATGCGCGGCTGGCGGTGGGGGCGCGCCCATGAGCTGGCTGGCAATGATGATGCCGGCACGCGTGCGCGAGTGGTGGCTCGCGGGCACGCTGGCCGGCATCATCTACGGCGCGCTGCTGGTGCAGGTGGCGATCGAGCTGCCTGACGGCGCGCCGCTGACCGGGCATATCGCCATGCAGCCTGCGTGGAAGACCGCGATGGCGCTGCTGCTGGCACGCGCCGCGTGGTTCCACCGGCCGCTTGTGGAGCGCCGCTGGCTGGTCACGGCGCTGCTGTTCTCAGCCCTGGGCGACCTCCTGCTGGCGCTGCCGACGCTGTCCTTTTCGTTCATGGGCGGGCTTGGCGCCTTCCTGCTGGCGCACCTGGCCTACCTGCGCGTGCTGGTGCCGCTGGCGGGCGACACCCGCCCGCACCGGCTGATTGCGTGCGGCGCCATGCTGGGCGTGGCGGGCACCATGCTGGGCCGCTTCTGGCCCAATATGGGCCCGCTGACGGTGCCGGTGGCGATATACGTGGGCGTGCTTGCGGCGATGGCCTGCAGCGCGCTGGTGGCGCGCCTGCCCACGCCGCTGGCGGCGCTGGGGGCGCTGTGCTTTGCCGCCTCGGACATGATGATCGGCATCGCGCGCTTCCTGGTGCCGTTCGAATCCTTCCAGCTTGGCATCTGGTGGACCTACGCCGCGGCGCAGGTGCTGCTGGTGGCGGGCATCGTGGCGGGACGCAAGCAGGCATGAAGCAGCGCTGTATTCGCATGGTGCTGGTGACGGCGCTGGCCTGGTCCGCACCGGCCATGGCCCTGCCGTCCTTCGAGCAAGTCCGTACCGACTGGCGCAGTGCCGACGTGGTGGTGCTGGACCGCCACGGCGACACCGTGGGCCGCGTGCGCGACGACTTCCGCGCGCGCCGCGGCGACTGGGTCGCGCTGGCCGATACCTCGCCCGCGCTGCGCACTGCCATCGTGCTGTCGGAGGACCGGCGCTTCTATGCCCACAGCGGGGTCGACTGGCAGGGCGTGGCGGCCGCGGCCTGGGCCAACCTGTGGAACACGCGCACGCGCGGCGCCTCGACGCTGACCATGCAGCTGGCGGGCCTGCTCGATGAGGACCTGCGCCGGCCGGGCGCGCCTGGGCAGGGCCGCAGCTTCACGCAGAAGCTGGGGCAGGCTGCGGGTGCGGCAGCGCTGGAGCGCAGCTGGAGCAAGGACCAGATCCTGGAGGCCTACCTGAACCTGGTGCCGTTCCGCGGCGAGCTGGTGGGCCTGTCGGCGATGTCGCAGGTGCTGTTCGGCAAGTACCCGGAGGGGCTCAACGCGCGCGAATCGGCACTGGCGGTGGCGCTGGTGCGCGCGCCCAATGCCAAAGCCGGGCAGGTGGCAAGCCGCGCCTGCGGCATCCTGCGCGAGATGCGCCTGCCGCGCGAGTGCGATGGCCTGGAAGGCTTTGCGCAACTGGCGCTGCTGCGCACCGGGCCGGTGGCGCAGCGCGCTGCTGCGGCCATGCCGTCGGCGGCGTCGCCGCAGCTGGCACCGCACCTGGCACGGCGCCTGGTCAGCGAGGCGCGCTCGCAGCTGGCTGCGGGCGTACCCATGCCTGCGCGCATCACGTCCACGCTCGATGCCCGCCTGCAGCGCGCGGCTGCCACCAGCCTGGACCGGCACCTGCGCGAGCTGGCCGCGCGCAATGTCGAGGACGGCGCGGTGGTGGTGATCGACAATGCCAGCGGCGACGTGCTGGCCTATGTGGGCTCGTCGGGCGCGCTGTCAGGCGCCGCGCAGGTGGACCACGCGGCGGCGCTGCGGCAGGCGGGCTCGACGCTCAAGCCCTTCCTGTATGAGCAGGCGCTGGAAGAGAAGCGGCTGACGGCGGCCTCGCTGCTGGACGACCGGCCGGTGAACCTACCGGTCGGCGGCGGGCTCTACGTGCCGCAGAACTACGACCACCGCTATGCCGGCTGGGTCAGCCTGCGCGCGGCGCTGGCCGCGTCGCTGAACGTGCCCGCGGTGCGCACGCTGGTGATGGTGACCCCGCACCGCTTCCACAAGCGGCTGGTGGCGCTGGGGCTGCCGCTGACCGAGGCCGGCGACTACTACGGCTACAGCCTGGCGCTGGGCAGCGCCGACGTGTCGCTGCTGGCACTGACCAATGCGTACCGGGCACTGGCCAATGGCGGGCGCTACGCGCCGCCACGGCTGCGGGAAGGGGCGCCAGCCGCATCGATGACAGCGGTGATGCAACCAGGCGCGAGCTACGTGATCGCCGACATCCTGTCGGACCGCCATGCGCGCGCGCGCACCTTTGGCCTGGACAGCCCGCTCACCACGCGCTTCTGGACCGCGGTGAAGACCGGCACCAGCAAGGACATGCGCGACAACTGGTGCATCGGCTGGTCGCAGCACTACACCGTGGGCGTGTGGGTCGGCAATGCCAGCGGCGCCAGCATGCATGAGGTCTCGGGCGTATCGGGCGCAGCGCCAGTCTGGCACGACATCATGGAAGCGCTGCACCGCACGCGTGCCAGCCAGGCGCCCGCCATGCCCGCCGGCGTGCAGCGCGTGGCGCTGAGCTTCGACGACGGGCTGGAGCCAGCGCGCGATGAAGTCTTTCTTGCCGGCACGGCGATCCGGCGCGTCAGCGTGAGCGCGCCCGCCGCGCGCCCGACCGCACCCGTGATCGCCAATCCCGCCGACGGCACCGTGTTTGCGCTGGACCCCGACATGCCGCCCGCGGCGCAGCGTGTCTGGTTCCATGCCGAGGGCGTCGCCGGCCAGGCCGCGCGCACGGTCAGCTGGCGCATGGACGGCAAGCCGCTGGGGCGCGGCGGCGAGGTGGCATGGCTGCCGTGGCCGGGGCGGCACCAGGTGGAGCTGCTCGATGCGTCAGGCAAGGTAGTGGACCGCATCGGCATCGAAGTGCGTGGCGCGTCAGTGCGCGCGCCTGTGCCTGCGGCTAAGCGCTGAGGCCGGCGCGCGCTTTCAGGAAATCGACGAATACGCGCAGCTTGGGCGGCATCAGCACGCGGCCCGGGTAGTACAGGTAGAAGCCGTCGAACGGCGGCAGCCAGGCGTCGAGCACCGTGACCAGCCGGCCGCTGTCCAGCGCCGGCTGGATATGGACCGGGAATTCGTAGATCAGCCCCATGCCGTCGAGCGCCGCCTGATGCAGCAGGGTCTTGTCGTTGGCGATCAGCGCGGGGCGCGTGTCCACGGTAAAGGTGCGGCCGTCCTCGACGAACTCCCAGCGATAGACGCTGCCGTGCGGGCCAAAGCGGTACTGCAGGCCGGCATGCGCGTGCAGGTCGCGCGGATGGCGCGGCGTGCCATGGCGGGCAAAGTAATCGGGCGAGGCGGCCACCACCATGCGCAGCGGGCCGGTGACGGGGATCGCGACCATGTCGCGCTGCAGGGCTTCGCCCAGGCGCAGCCCCGCGTCAAAGCCTTCGGCCACCAGGTCGGCGAAACGGTCGTCGGTGATCACGTCGACGGTGATGGCGGGGCAGGCGCGCATGAAGTCGGCCAGCAGCGGCCGCAGCACCAGCGCGCCGGCGGTGGTCGGGGTGGTCAGCCGCAGCGTGCCGGCGGGCATGTCGCGCTGCTGGCGGATATCGTCGGTGGCGGCGCCGATCTCTGCCAGCGCCGGCTCCACGCGCGCCAGCAACGCGGCCCCGGCTTCGGTCAGGCCGACGCTGCGGGTGGTCCGCTGCAGCAGCCGCACGCCCAGGCGCGCTTCCAGCTGGCGAATGGTCTGCGAGACCGCCGAGGGGCTGACCGCCAGCGCAGCCGCGGCGGCGGTAAAGCTGCCGAGCCGCGCCACGCGCGTGAACGCGGCCAGCGCGGGCAGGGAATCAATATCGATTGTGAAGTCTGGCTTCATGATACATGCAGCGTAGCACGCTGTTTCCACGCGGGTCGAGTGCCCATACTTGCCCCATCCGATGCACCGCCGGTGCCCGACCGGCCAACAGGAGCCCTCGATGACCGCGAACGCTATTTCCACTCCATTCCGCCAGCTGGGCAAGACCGGTCCCAGCGTCTATCCGCTCGGCCTCGGCTGCATGGGCATGAGCGACTTCTATGGCGCGCATGACGACGCCGAGTCGATCCGCACCATCCACCACGCGCTGGAACGCGGCATCAACCTGCTCGACACCGCCGATATCTACGGCCCGCACACCAACGAGGCACTGGTGGGCCGCGCCATCGCCGGGCGGCGCGGCCAGGTCGTGCTGGCGACCAAGTTCGGCCTGGTGCGCGACCCGGCCAACCCGGCCACGCGTGGCGTCAATGGCCGCCCCGACTATGTGCGTGCCAGCTGCGAGGCCAGCCTGAAGCGGCTGGGCACGGACCATATCGACCTGTACTACCAGCATCGCGTGGATCCGGCAGTGCCGGTCGAAGAGACCGTGGGGGCCATGGCGGATCTGGTGAAGGCCGGCAAGGTACGCTGGCTGGGATTGTCCGAAGCCAGTGCCGCCACGCTCGAACGCGCCCACCAGGTGCATCCGATCACGGCGCTGCAGAGCGAGTATTCGCTGTGGACACGCGACGTGGACGAGGACGGCATCCTTGCCGCCTGCGAGCGCCTGGGCATCGGCTTCGTGCCATACAGCCCGCTGGGCCGCGGCTTCCTGACCGGTGCGATCCGCAGCCCGGAGGATTTCGACGAGGACGACTTCCGCCGCTCCAACCCGCGCTTCATGGGCGAGAATTTCGCGCGCAACCTGGCGCTGGTCGACAAAGTGCGCGCGCTGGCCGCGGACAAGGGCTGCACGCCGGCGCAGCTGGCGCTGGCCTGGGTGCTGGCGCGCGGGCCGCAGGTGGTGCCGATTCCGGGCACGCGCCGCATCGCCAACCTGGACGACAACCTCGGCGCGCTCGCGGTGCGGCTGGATGCGCAGGACCTGGCCGATATCGACGCGGTGTTCCCGGCCGGCGCAGCGGCGGGTACGCGCTATGCCGCGCAAGTGATGGCATTGCTCGCGCGCTGAAGCGCGCGGGGGCATGCGCAATAATGGCGCTTAGCAACGTCCGGCCGGAGCCAGCAACTGATACTCCATTCTTGCTCAAAAGTGTCTTATAGTTGCTCGACATGAGCAAGGTTTATCGGATCAACGAATTCGCAAAGGGCATCGGACGGGCTCCGAGTACGGTGCGCCGCTAGGAGCGCGAAGGCATCCTGACGGCTAAGCGCCTGCCTTCCGGACATCGGTACTTTGAAGAGTTCGATGTTCGGGCGATGCTTGGCGGCGGGCCTGAGAAGCGATCGACAATCGTGTACTGCCGCGTCAGTAGCGCTGGGCAGCGCGACGACTTGCGATCTCAGGTGGCG
>NZ_JBSVZB010000058.1:0-27970 GCF_054072015.1 Cupriavidus sp. CP313
AAGACCTTGCCGCTGGGGGACCAGAGCTCCTGCTCCAGAAACGGCTTGTCGATGACGTTGCCGTTGGCCTGGCGCAGTTCCAACCGAGGCAGGACGTGCTCGCCAACAGGCTGCGCGAACACCAGGGAGATGCGCAACAGGTTCGCTGGCACCTCCGGCCCTGACGGTTGGACGGCAACAGGCACCGACGGAGCAGCGACCGCCTGAGCAGCGGCCGCAGTCCACAGGGCCAGCGCGCACAGAGCGCGCAACGATGTCTTCACACTGACCTCACTAGTGCGTACCGATGAGCTCGGGGAACCCTTCCTGCTTCATCAGGATGTCATGGGCAGGCTTGAAGTACTTGAGCTGGAACGCGTCGTTGTTGTAGCGGTACTGCGGGAAATCGTACTCGGAGACATAATCGGTCAGCCGGAACAACATGGCCTTGTCGAACGACACCAACTGCAGGGCATCCTTCTCCAGCGCCCGGCGCACGACGATGAAGAACTGGTCGTCGAGGTTATCGATACGGGTGGCACCCACCAGCGGTGCTGGCGTCTCCTGCACGCCGACGATGTCACCAGCAGGCACTGGCTTGTCGATGCCGGGCTTCCCGTTCGCAGCCTCAATCTCGGAGACCGGGATGATGTTGCCCGAGCGATGGTAGTTCAACAGCATCAGCATGTCTTGCGGCTTGCCGCTCGGGTCCTTGGCGCGGTACGAAATCATGTCCGCAGGCGTGTTGCCGTAGCCCAGTTCTGCGATGGCTTTGCCCTTGATGTGCGCACCGTCCTTCAGGTCCCCGAGCGCAATGGTCACGAGCGGCGTGCAGAGATACGCGGCGATGACGTAAGGCTTTCCGCCAAGCGTTGCGAACGACATCGCGCGAATGGGAGCGCGTGTTTCAATCTGGTTGTGCGTGGTGTGGTAGATCTCCACCGACGTCATCGTCTGTTTGTCGGTGAACGGGTACGGGATGCGACGCAGAGTCGACGCAAAGTCCTGGTTTGACAGGCCCGCAACGAACAACTCTCCGCTGTTCCACTTCATGTCCGTGACCGTGAAGCTGCGCTCCGGTGTTTCCTTCCAGAACTCGTACTTGGAGTTGTTCGGGTTTTTCAGCGTCACCGCCGTCGACTTCATGCTGGCAAGGTTCAGCTTGCGCACCTTTTCGTCGGAAGTGACTGCAACAATCGCCGGCGTCTTGTTCGCCCCGATGCTCACTGCCAGGTACACCTCGCCCGAGCCCGGGCGCGCTGCCATGTCTTCGACCTTGACCTTGCCGGCGCCAAGCGACTTGGACAGCAACGCCTCCAGGTCCACGATGTTGAAGGTCCCTTCGCCCTTCTTGGGCACAGGCGCAGGCAACGTCAGCGCATGCACCTGGGCGCCTTTCCAGTCGGCAACAAAGAGAATGTTGTCGGGGCCGAATGCAAGCCTCGATACGGACTTCACGTCGGCGGCAAAGGTTCCGGTGGCTACCATAGCGGCCGCGACGGCAACGAGCATCTTCGAATACATCTCAAGTTCCTAAGGGGTTAAGGGGCGCCTGAAGCCACGTTGAAAAATATTTAAGCTTGGAATTAATCTAGCGTCTACACAGAGAACGGATACTGGACATTCAGAAATCAAAGGAGAGCGTCGATGGTTGTGGCGACGATCGCGCGCGAGCTGGCGCTGGGCCGGTTGCAACGAGAGGCTGCCTGAGCGAGCAAAGGCCTGCGCTCAACTGTCCGCCCCGGCCAGCCGCTCCTTCAGGAAGTGCAACAGCGTACGCACCCGCTCCGGCAGGTGCTCGCGGCTGGGGTAGATGGCGAACATCTTGCGCGGCTCAGCACGCCAATCGTCCAACGCGGTCTCCAGTCGACCCTCGGCGATTTCGGTCCGCATCATCACGCGGGGAACCAGTCCCACGCCGACGCCTCGCAGCATCGCGTCGATCAGCATCAGGCTATTGTCCGCGCGGAAGTTGCCGCGAACCTCCACGGTCTGCGGGCCGCCAGGCCCGTCGAACTGCCAGCGCGTGGCGTCGCTGCCGAGCAGATAGGGCAGGCAGTTGTGGGCGGCCAGGCCCGACGGATGTTCAGGCTTGCCATGCTGCCGCCAGTAGTCCGGTGCCGCGGCCACGGCGCGCTGTATCACCATCAGCGGCACCGCGACCAGCGAGGAATCATCGAGCTGCGCCTGGCCCCGCAGCGCTACGTCGATGCCGTCGCGCACCAGGTCGACGGGCCGGTCCGACAGCCTCAGCTCGAGCTCGATGCCCGGATGCGCCGCCTGAAAGGCGTGCAGGTGGTCCTTGAGGCAGGCCAGTGTGAGCGACACCGGCACCGCCAGCACCAGCCGGCCGGAGAGGTCGCCGCGGGCCGCGCGGATCTCGCCCAGCGTGCGCTCGGTGTCGTCCAGCACGCGTCGGCAGTACTCGTAGAAGTGCTCACCGGCCTCGGTGAGCTGCATGCGTCGCGTGGTTCGATGGAGCAAGCGGCTGCCCGTCCACTTCTCGAGATGCCCGATGTATTTGGTCACCATCGATGGCGAGTAGTCGAGATCGCGTGCCGCCGCGGCGAACCCGCCCGTCTCGACAACGCGACAGAAGCATTGCAGAGCCAGGTATCTGTCCATGAATCTCTCGCGGTAAGTGCCCCGCCACCCCATGCCTCGCCAGCGCATCGGCACGATGATGAAAGCGTAGCCGAAGGCGAACGCAAGCGCGACTGCCATCACAATGCGGTGGCCCTGAAAGTGCGCGCCGACGAACTCGTTGCTCGACACTGAACGCGCGCCGTCGCCGCGGGCAAGCGCCTTGGCGCCGTGGGCGTGCCGCCGGTGATCTCGTCCATCGTCACCAGGGCGTCGAATGGTTTCGAGGTGGCACCGGCCGGAGCAGTGGAGGACGACGATGCGGGGCATGACAGGGGCTCCTTCAACCGTTCGTGTGGAGAGTTGGGGACGCGAGCAGGCCGGTTCGCGGGTCAACCGCGGCGGTGTCGAAGCGCAGGAGCTCGGCCGACGACGCCGCCTGCAGCTGCAGTTGAGGCGCACCGTCGAAGAACACGATTGCGTCACCGTCCTGGAGGACGACGCGGCCGAGGCCGGCGCCGTGCACTTCGATGCGCCCCTGCATCAAGTGCAGGTAGAGGCCGCCCGTGACGCGTGCAGGTATCTCGAGCGCCTGGCCCGGTGCGGCGCTGCCGAGGGCAAGCACCACGTCGACGCCGATGTCCAGCGCACCGTCCTGCGGCCGCGGCGACACCAGTGTGCGCCAGGCGCCGGGCGTGGGCGCCTGGTACGGGAGCCGTTCGACGGCGGGTTCGAGACCCGTGGTGGACGGCGCAAACCAGAGCTGGAAATGGTGGTCGACCTCGTGCGACGAAACGTTCCACTGCCGATGGCGGATGCCGCGTCCGGCGCGCATCCACTGCAGTTCGCCGGGCCGTACCAGCATCTCGCGGCCCTGGCTGTCGCGATGCTCGACGGCGCCGCTGCGCGGCAGCATGACGATCTCGAGGTCGCGGTGCGGGTGCATCGGGAAGCCGGTGCCCGGCTGCACGCGGTCCTCGTTGAGCGCCAGCAGCGGGCCGAAGCGCGGGCGTTGCGGATCGACGTGGTCGCCGAAGCTGAAGCTGAAGCTCGCGTCGAGCCAGGCGGTACGCATCGTGCCGCGCTCCGCGCCGCGGCGGATCTCGAATGGGCTCATACCGGCGTCCCCTGGTCGCGGCGAACCGCAACGGGCATGGGGGCCCGCGCTGGCCACTGCAGCAGAAGCAGCGCCGCGAACACCAGCGCGGCCGCGGGCCACACCGTCCAAGGTAGTCGCTCGCCGAAGGCGAAGGTCCCGATCGTTACCCCGGGGAGCATCATCACGTAGCCGATGAAGCTGAAGGTCACCGGTTCGGCCCGCCGCTGCAGCGCGAAGTAGAAGAGGTAGCCGATGGTGAGCACACCGGCCTGCAGCGCCAGCCAGGCGAGGGCCGGGGCCGTCAGCGGCGGCGCGATGTTGTCCAGGGCGAGGCCGGCGAGCGCGAGCATCGACGACGAGGCCAGCAGCGTGCTCGACGACATCCACTCGCCGCTTGCGCCGGGCGGCATGCGGCGTGAACGGTAGACGTTGGCAGCGCCGATCGAGGCCGGAATGGCCAGCGCCATGGCCAGCAGCGCCGGCGTGGCCTCGAACGTACCGCCGCGGCCGGCGAGCATCAGCAGCGCCCCGGACAGGCCGAGCCCGACTGCGACCGCGCGGCGTAGCGCAAGCCGTTCGAGACCGAGCAGCACGGTGACCAGCAGCGTGAACACCGGTGGCAGCGTCAGCGACAAGGATGCGAAGCCGGCGCCGGCCTGCGAGGACAGCCAGAACACTGCGGTCATCGGCAGCGCGTGGCCGAACAGGCCAGCGACGCTGCCGAAGCGCACCAGGCGCGGCAGGTCGGCAGGACGTCCTTGCCGAAGCAACCCGATCGCAACGAGCAGCAGACCGGCTGCCAGCGTGGGCCATAGCGCGAAGGCGAGTGCGCTCACGCCGTGGTGCGCCGCTGCCTTGGCGATCGGTGCACCGAGGCCGAGCGTGATACCGCTGCCCAGCAGCAGCGGCCAGAGTCGGGACAGGTTCATGGGGAGCTCCTCGTCGATGTCCGGCTCATTCTAGGAGCCGGGTTGCTGCCGATCGAGACGCGCCGTGGAACTTCACCGTTCACGCTGGGTGTGGAATCGACGCAGTCCGCCTGACCTTGCCACTTTGGCTAGGTCGACAGTGGTGCACGCCGACGACACAAGGAGTACGCGCTAGCGCGCGGCCGCGCCGCCGCAGTGTTCACCGGACGTGAAGAGTGATTTCGCGCCGGCGTCCTTCGTGCGAACGGGTTCGCTCTCTACCCTACGTGGCGTGCGGAAGGAGCCGCATTTTCAAACGGAGAGCAGCATGAAACGATCACTTCTTGTCGCCTATCTGGCACTTGCCTCCGGCACGCCGGCGCCTCCGACCTCCTGTACTGCCGTTTCGAGGGCTTCTAGCCCCGAGCATCGCGCGGACGCATCGCAGGCTCGGGCGTTGCACGCGCTGGGCCACGCCCTTGGTGGTGAGGCGGCAGCCCGGCTTGCCGACGCCTTGGGCTTGCGCACCAGTGCCGACACCGTGCTGCGGGAATTGCGCAGAGTACCTGAGCGCAAGCGCAAACCACGACCGCGGGTCGTCGGCATCGATGACTGGGCGATCGCGCGCGGTCACCAGTATGGAACGATCATCGTCGACCTGGAGCGACGTGAGCCGATCGAAGTGTTCGCCGGCAGGGAAGCCATTGCGGTGGCTGCGTGGATGCGTGCGCACCCATCGATCGAGATCGTCGCCAGGGACCGAGCCGGGGCCTATTCCGAAGCGGTCGACATCGCGCTGCCGGCAGCCAAGCAAGTCTCGGATCGCTGGCATCTGCTGAGCAACCTGCGCGACAACGTCGAGAGGCTGCTATACCGACTCGGGCCACAACTGCGCCAAGCCGCCCAGCAAGTAACCGTCAGTAAGGTAACCCTGGGCCGGCAGGGGATTCTGAGCCGAAACTCACAACTGTCATGGGAGCGTCTGAGCGATCAGCGACGCGCCACGCGGCTGGCGTTGTACAAGCAGGTGATGGCGCTACGCGCCCAGGGCGGCTCGATGAAAGGAATCGCGCGCGAGCTTTCAATCAGCAACGTAACCGTGCGCAGGTTCGTCACTGGGGGGGATTATTCCCCGAGCGCGCACCCAAGGCGCGGGGTCCGACGCCTTTGGATTCCTATCGCGACTATATCGAGGAACGAATCGTCCAGGGCTGTCGCTTTCCTGAACTGATCTGGCAAGAACTCAAGCAGCGAGGTTACTTGGGAAGTCGCGGCTCCGTGCAGAGTTGCGTGACCCGCCTCCTCTATCCGCTGGGCAAGACGCCACTTGTCCTGGAGCCCGTGCGAACGATGCCGATTCCGTCGGCCTGGCGCGTGTTCGGATGGCTTGTCGGCTGGAGGAACCTCGCCATCGAAGAGCCAAGGAGCGCGGACCACGAGCGGTTCGTGAAGGCGCTGTGCAAGATCGAACCCGTGGTGGGCGAGGTCCGCAGTCTCGCGCGGGAGTTTCTCGGACTCATGCACCGGCGAAGTGTGCGACATTTCGATCGATGGTTGAAACGTATGTCGTGCTGCGACGCTGTGGAAATGCGTCGGTTCGCGCAAAGCTTGCGCGCCGACTTACCGGCTGTGCGGGCGGCCTTCAGGCTGCAATGGAGCAATGGCCAGACCGAGGGTCATGTCAACCGGCTCAAGCTCCTCAAGCGCCAAATGTATGGCCGCGCGAATATCGAGCTTCTGCGACTGCGGGTATTGAAGCCGAACTGAACGACTGGCCTGCCTTGTCCTGCGGGACATGCTAAAACCCCGATCGCCATCGCAGGCGCGTGATCTCGTGCGGTCAGGACGAGGCTGGCGGGCTCGTTTACGTTAGTCAATAAGAAGAATGGTGGTAGTAGGGCGGGAAAGACGACGACAAGGGTCCTCGACGCGAATTCGCCGTCGTCACACAAATTGCGGAAGACCCAGATTTGCTTCGTTCTACGGAAGCAGGTCACGGACGACAAGTTCAATAGTGCCGTGGCACCGGAATTGCCCGGCGTCTGGAGCCGGGGCCGACGTGGCGAGGTACTTGCAATCGGCCCGAGTGTGTCTTATACGAGTGCTAGGGGAACCAGCTTCTTCCCCCAATGGCAGCACGAGGCATATGCAAAGGACCGGTTTGGCGGCGACAAGCTATGGTTCAAGGTGGTCATGGCCTTCTCATGGAATGGGCCCGTGCTCGGCGTGCGCCGGCCACAATGGGGCGCGAGCTGTGCCCGCATCGCCGTCAGAACCGGCCCCTGTGGCGCTGCGACGAGACACCAGGAGGTGAAGCATGGCTTCCATTAGCCTCGCGTTCCCTGATTCCCGGCAGCTTCGGGTGCGCGATGTCACGCTTTGCACGAGCGACGATTTCCAGACCCAGCGGGACAAGCTCGCGCGCATCATGCTGGACGCGATGTACCAGTTCGTGGGCCTGCTGGATGTGCACGGCACGATGCTCGAGATCAACCGTGCCGCGCTCGAGGCGATTGGCATTCGGATGGACGACATTCGGGGGAAGCCGTTCTGGGAGGCCCGCTGGTGGGTGGTCTCGCCGGAGACCCAGGCGTTGCTGCGGGAACTGATCCAGCGTGCAAGCCAGGGCGAATTTGTCCGTTGCGACTTCGAAAACTACGGCCAAGCCGAGGGCGGGGGCGAGGAGAAGATCATTGTCGACTTCTCCCTCCTGCCGATCAGGGATTCAAACGGGAACGTCGTATTCCTGCTCCCGGAAGGCCGCAATATCACGGAGAAGAAGCGCGCCGAGGCCGCGCTAGCGCGGAAGAACGAAGAACTGCAGGCAAGCTGGGAATTGATCCGCCGCCAGCGCGACGAGCTCCAGAGCCTCTATGACAGGATTCTGGCCGAGCAGAAATTGTCGGAGCGGCTGCTGCTCAATCTGCTGCCCTACCCGATCGCTGAACGGCTGAAAGCGCGTCCGGACCTGATCGCGAGCGGCGTTCCGGAACTCATCGCCGACAGCTTTCCGGACGTGACGGTTCTGTTCGCGGACATCGTGGCGTTCACGCGTTTCTCTGCAGGCATGAGCCCCGAGCAGTTGGTTGCCATCCTCAATGAGATCTTCTTCGAATTCGACACCATTGCCGACTATCGCGGCCTTGAGAAGATCAAGACCATCGGCGACGCCTACATGGCAGCCGCGGGGCTGCCGGAGCCGGCGCCTGACCACGCGATGCGGGCCGCGCATATGGCGTTGGACATGACAGACGCGCTCACGCATTTCAACCAGCGCACCGGCTTCAACCTGCAGATGCGCATTGGCATCAACAGCGGCCCAGTGGTCGCCGGCGTCATCGGGAAACGCAAATTCATCTACGACTTGTGGGGGGCGGCGGTCAACACCGCCAGCCGGATGGAATCGCACGGCGTGGCCGGTCGGGTGCAGGTCACCGACGCGACTAGGCGGCTACTGGGTGAGTCGTTCCTGTTCGAAGAGCGCGGTGCAATCGAGGCGAAGGGGATAGGCGCGCTGCACACGTGGTTCCTAACAGGCCGGAATGATGCAGTTTCCGCATAATCTGCTGTTTTCTCACTACAGAGCAAGGCCTGCAACTCGTGCGAATTCGCTGCCTCGGCGCGTCCGCGACCCAGCCACAACTATATAGGGTTCCCCTATGCTACCCGTCTGCATCATCAACTGGCGATCAGGGGGGCGCCACCGCCAGGCTGACACAGGCGACCTCGACTTGTTTGGCGCGTGTACTGTCGCGATGCGTTATGGCAATACGCGTTGGATGGCTGGATGTTGGTAGAGAGGGACTCGCCGCCGTCAACCGAGCGTCGCCCCCTTCGGCATACCAACGGATGCGCAAGTCACGTTTCGAATAGCAAACTCTGCCAACCATGCTGGCGATTGACCGCTTGCCGGCCGCCGTCAATTCGAGCGCTGGGTATCAAACCTTCGAGCCAGCGCTCGAAGGCCTGCGCGGCAGAGCCGCGACCTAACAAGCCACACAAGCATTCATAACCGTGAGTCCGCGCACTGCGCAGTTCTCAGTCGAGCCCAACACAGCCAGGGGAGACGCCGACGATAGCACGAGCCAGTCGATCCGCTCACCTGCGTGCGAATGACAGGCGTTGCACGGTTCGGGACGCGGTGCAACGACTCGGCCACAAATTTGCGAAGAGCCGTTCCGAAGGATTGCATCGTGGTCAGACATGGCCGCCAATCCAAATCCGCACAACTCTTTGCGCTCCATGTGAGTGCCAAAAACTGCACTTCACGGTTACGAAGAGCGACGAAGCCCCTGGCAGACCCACGGACCCGCGCAAGGCCAAAAGCCCGAGCATGCCAGCTAGTCTCAGCCGGCATCTTTCAGAGGAAATTCGCAGGCCTCCCCCTTGAAATTTGGCTGCGCGCTTACTATTTTATTTTCGCTCAGGCAGTCGCGACGTTGCGCGCTGCGTGTTTCTGTTTGTTTGCCAGCAGCTTGGCAGGCGGGTGGGAGCGCGTATGCCCCTTCGCCTCCTTGCTGTGTCTAAGGAGGATACGACCATGAGTGATCTCTTCTTTGGAACTGACCTCTTCAGCGAACTCGATCGCATGCAAAGGCAGATGGCGAGTTTGTTCGGCGGTTTCCCATCCAGCATCCGCTCCGGCCGCTTCGGGGCATTTCCGCCCGTCAATATCGGCACCACGGACGACTCCGTCGAAATCGTCGCATTCACACCGGGCATCAAGCAGAACAAGTTCGAGGTGTCGATCGACAAGGGCTTGCTGACCATCAGCGGCGAGCGTGAAGCGGCGCACTCGGAGGACGATCTGGAGGTTCGGCTGTATGCACAAGAGCGATTCGTCGGCACGTTCCGGCGCGTCATCGAGCTGCCGCAGAGCGCCGACGCCGACAAAGTCCAGGCGCGCTATGCCAACGGCTGTCTGTCCATCAGTGTTGGCAAGCGGGAAGCCTCAAAGCCTCGGGCGATCACGGTCCAATAACGCCAGGAGAATGCCATGAACGAGACTACCCAAGTGGTTGAGCGCGACCAGAACGCGGTGGCAAAAAGCCAGGAGGACAGGTCGGCGCCGACGATGACCCTGCTCCCCGCGGTCGACATTGTCGAGGACAGCAGTGGCGTCACCCTCTGGGCTGACCTTCCGGGTGTGACCAAGGACAAGCTCGAGGTGAATGTCCACGACGGCAACCTCCATATCGAGGCGGAAGCGGTCGTGCCCACACCTCCCGGGCTGCGAGTGCAACACGCGGAGATTCGCCAGCCGCACTTTGCGCGCGCCTTCTCGCTGAGCCCCGACCTTGACGCGTCGAAGATCGAGGCCAATTTGCAGGACGGCGTGCTGAAGCTGACGATTCCGCGTCGCGATGAGGCCCGTCCGCGCCGCATTTCAGTCACGGTGGCTTAGCGCGTCTGCGGGGCCGCCAACGGTGGCGCCTGCGCGGGCGCCGCCGTGCCTTGGCGGAATGTGTTGGACAGTCCATCGCCACGTCCTGCCGCGCCGGCTAGCTGGCGCGGCAGGACGTGGGAGGACGAATCACGTGTGCGTCGATAGGAGGACAAGATGAAAACGGAACTGGGCAAGTGGAACCCGTTCAAGTTCCTACGCAGGACGACCGCCGAAAAGCCGTCCAGGGCATCCGGGGACGAGTCATCCAACGTCCCAGTGCCCAGGCACGGGTCACCGGACTGGCCAGACGTTTCGCGGTTTTTTTCCGGCGACCCCTGGCGAGCGATGAGCGAATTCCTGCATGAACCTTTCGCGGGCTTCAGTGGTATGGATCGATGGTTCGGCGACTTCAGCTCCTCTCGCTTCCAGCCCCGAATTGACGTAGTCGATGATGGCGCGGCGCTGAGGATCACCGCCGAGTTGCCGGGTATGGACCGCGAAGATGTGCAAACTTCCATCGAAGACGGGGCGCTGGTGCTGCGAGGTGAGAAGAAGCAGGATATTCGGAGCGAGGAAAACGGCTGTTACCGCTTGGAGCGAGCGTATGGCGCGTTCATGCGTAGTATCCCCCTGCCGGATGGTCTCGACCTGGATCACGTCGATGCGAAATTCGAACGAGGCCTATTGACATTGCGTCTACCCAAGTCGGGTTCGCCGCCGCCCGCCGTCAGGAAGATCGAAGTCAAGTGAGCTGGTCGGCAATCAAGTGGGGCGGTCCGCTTGCGCGGGGCCAGCCTGCAACGATGGGTGAACTGGCGTAGCGGCGAAGGAAGGGACGAAGCGAGTGCTTGACGCTCCCACACTGGTATGAATCCTTACATTTGCCCCCAAAGGGAGATTTCGATGGAGTTCGATTCTGAATGGCTGACGCTGGGCACCCATCGGGTGCGGCTCAGATGCGCGCGCGGATTCCCGACCGAGAGAACGCGGAGTGTGGCGGAACTGGCCAGGATTGCCATCGAGAACAACTTGAGCGCGGGCGCCCGCCTTGTCGAGGTGACTGGACAAGGCGAGAAAGCCTATACGATCAGCGTCGGTACGACTTTCGAAAAAGACAGGGAAGCGGCGCCCCATCTTGAATTGGCTTTGGCCACGATATTTGGACTGAGGGCCGAGCAGGTCAATATGGAGGTGGTGGTGGTCAGTCAGGCGGAAGTGGACAGGCACTTTGGCGTGTATGAGCGAATGTTGGCAGAAAAGCTTGGCGTCGTTCCGCCCATACAGTGAGGCGCAGGCGCAATGGCGCGTGCAGTGCCTATCGTTTCATGGGATCGTTTGTGCAACGCGGCCAGCGCGACCTGGCCCGGGATGCGCACAAACACCAGCCGAGTCATGTCGGCCTTCTCCGACCTGGACCATGGCATAGATGTAGCGACGTATCCGCGCCAGGACCAGATGCTTGCCTATCTGGAGCGCTATGCAGCCCGCTTCGATTTACTGCGCTGCATCCGCTTCGGCACGCGTGTCGAGCGCCTCGAGGCCGCGGAGGGCGACTGCTGGCGGCTACGTTCGCGCAGTGCGGGCAGAATGCACGAAGAGAGCTTTAGCCAGGTGATCGTGGCCACGAGCGCGCAAGCCGTGCCGCTACTGCCGGACATTCCTGGCATGGCGAACTTTACCGGCGCGCTCGGTATCGCACATACCGCGCGTTACAAGGGTGCTGAGCCCTACCGAGGCCGTTCTGTGCTGGTGGCCGGCTGTTCGATCAGCGCCCTGGAAATCGCCTCTGATCTCGCTTTTGGCGGAGCAAACGTCAGCGCGGCCTACCGCCGCCAGCGTTATATCGTCCCTAAGCTGATTGCAGGCGTGCCGGCCGAACATCTGCTGTTCCACCGCGCGGCGGCGCTGGCGGGCGAGGCGCTTCCGGCCGAGGCGCTAACGGAGGGCCTGAAGGCGGCCGTGCTTCGGGCCGGCGGCGCGCCCGACCAGTTTGGGGCGCCAGTGCCCGATGCCAATGTGTTCGCGGCGGGCATCTCCCAGTCACAGGGTTTCCTGCCGGCTGTGGCCGAAGGCCGGGTTACCGTGCGCCCCTGGATCGACCGCATCGACGGGGGCACCGTGCGCTTTACCGACGGCACTGTCGCAACGCCCGATGCGATTCTCTTCGGAGCCGGCTATGGCCTGTCGGTGCCTTGGTTGGCGCCAGACATTGCACGCACGCTGAACTACAACGGCAGGGGGCTAGACCTGCACGCCCATACCTTTCATCCGAACCTCCGGGGACTGGCCTTCGTCGGCCTCTACAACCTGGTCGGCCCCTATCTGCCGGTGCTCGAACTGCAGGCCCGCTGGATTGCCTACACGCTGGCCGGCCTGACACCCATGCCGTCGCCGACACAGATGGCGCAGGGGCTGGCGGCGTGCCGGGCGATGCGGCAGCGCGGGCAGCAGCCAGTGCTACATGATCTTGCGGTTTCGCTGGCGCGCCAGATCGGCGTGGAGCCCGATCTGGCGCGCTGGCCCGAGCTCGAACGCGCGCTGTTGTTCGGCCCCCTGTCGCCGGTCTCGTTCCGCTTGCAAGGCCCAGACCGCCTGAACGAAGCGCCGACCCGGACGCTGGCAGCGGCTCAGGCATTCGGGGCAATACGCGGCCCGGAGTTTACGCCCGAGGAGCTGCGGTTGCGCAGCTTGACCGGCAGCCGGGAAGCCGTCGTCGCCTGAACCGCGCCTCACGTCGCCAGCCATTCCAGTCGCCCACGCACGCTGTACGTCCAGGCCACGAGGGGCCCGACGCGGCGAACGCCACCTGGTTCATCGTGGAGCTCCGGGGAAGGCGGCCCGACTTCAAGGAAGAAAGCCTTCGATCACACCGGTGTTCAGCAGTTCGGGCAGCTGCGCCGCGGATCAGCCGTGCATGGCCGACAGGAACTGCTGCAATTCCGGCGTCCGTGGGTCGCCGAACACCTGCCCGGGGGTGCCGGTCTCGTGCACCTTGCCCTGGTGCATGAAGACGATGCGGTCGCTGACCTTACGCGCAAAGTTCATCTCGTGCGTGACCATGATCAGCGTCATGCCGTCGGCGGCGAGCGACTCGACCACACTCAACACCTCTCCCACCAGCTCCGGGTCCAGCGCCGAAGTGATTTCGTCGCACAGCAGCACGGCCGGGTCCATCGCCAGCGCGCGGGCGATCGCCACGCGCTGCTGCTGTCCGCCACTGAGCTGGTCGGGGTAGCTGTCGAACTTCTCGCCGAGGCCGACGCGCTGCAGCAGTGCCTGCGCGCGCCGGCGCGCATCCGCCTTCGGCACGTCCTTGACCAGCGTGGGCGCGAGCATCACGTTCTGGCCTGCGGTCAGGTGTGGGAACAGGTTGAAATTCTGGAAAATCATGCCGACGCTCTGTCGCAGCTCGCGCATCGCCTTCGCGTCGCCGTGACGCAGCACCTGGCCGTCGATCGACAGCTTGCCTTGCTGGAAAGTCTCGAGCCCGTTCAGGCAGCGCAGCAGCGTGCTCTTGCCCGAGCCGCTGCGGCCGATGATGCAGACGACCTCACGCCGGCCGATCTGCAAGTCGATGCCCTTCAGGACTTCGTTGTCGCCATACTGCTTATGCAGGCCCTCGACATCGACGAGAGCAAATGGCTGGGTGGTGGCGTGTGATGTGGACATGGATATGCAGCTTCGAGAGGCTTGCTAAGGCTTGGTAGGCGTGGGTGGGGGCTCGGTGCGAAAGCCCGTCGCGGTACTGTCTGCGGATTCAGGCATGCGCCTGCCATCCGCGTTCGAGCCTGCGGCTCCAGAGCGACAGCGGGAAGCACAGTGCGAAATACAGCAACGCGACGCAGCTATAGACCAGGAAGGGCTGGAAAGTCGCATTCGAGATCATCTGCCCGGCCTTGGTCACTTCGACGAAGCCGATCACCGAAGCCAGCGCAGTACCCTTGACGACCTGCACCATAAAGCCCACCGTCGGCGCCACGGCGATGCGCGCCGCCTGCGGCAGGATCACGTAGCGCAATTGCTCGCGCAGGTTCAGCGCAAGGCTGGCCGATGCCTCCCACTGGCCGCGCGGAATCGCATCGACGCAGCCGCGCCAGATCTCGGTCAGGTAGGCACTAGCATAGAGCGTGAGACACAATGCGGCGGCGAACAGCGCCGAGGTTTCGATGCCGATCAGCGCCAGCCCGAAATAGGCCAGGAAAAGCTGCATCAGCAACGGCGTGCCCTGGAACAGCTGGACGTACAACGCAATGCTGCGAACCGCCCCCGGCACCCTGGCAATGCGCGCCACCAGCAGCAGCAGGCCGAGGATGCCGCCGCCGACGAAAGCAATCAGCGACAGTCCGACGGTCCAGCGCAGCGCCAGAAGCAGGTTGCGGAAGATGTCCCACAGTGAAAACTCGATCATGGCCGTCTCCTGTCAGCGTCCGAACAAAAAGCGCGGCCCGATCCAGTTCAGGGCCTGGCGCACCGCAACGGCCAGCGCCAGGTACGCGACGGCAACGGCGATATAAGCTTCAAAGTTCCGAAAGGTGCGGCTGGCGATCAGGTTTGCCGCATAGGACATCTCCTCCGCGGAGATCTGGCTGCAGACCGACGAGCCCAGCATCACGATGATGATCTGGCCGACCAGTGCCGGCCAGACGCGCTTGAGCGCAGGCGGCAGCACCACGCGCGTGAAGATCTGCCAGCGGTCGAGCGCCAGGCTCTGCGCGGCCTCGATCTGCCCGCGCGGCGTGGATTCGAGGCCGGCGCGGATGATCTCGCAGGCGTAGGCACCCAGGTTGAGCGTCATCGACAACACGCAAGCCACCTCGGGCGCCAGCCGCACGCCAATCGTCGGCAGGCCGAAGAAGACGAAGAACAGCTGAATGATGTAAGGGGTGTTGCGGATTGCCTCGACATAGCCGCCGACCATGGCGCGCACCCACGCCGGCGCGTGCAGGCGCGACCAGGCGCAGCCGATGCCGAGCACGGTGCCGGCGATTGCCGAGAATGCCGTCAGCAGAACGGTCAGGCAGAGGCCCTGCAGCAGCATCGGCCATTGCGAGAGCACTGGCCCGAAATCAAAGGAAATCATACGGAACAGCCACACAGAAGCGAAGGTGGAACCCGCGACAGCGCGCGCCGCCGCGGTCTTGGCAGGGTCTTATTCGGGCAGCTCGCCGGTGCCGCGGCCGAGCCAGCGTTGCGCATAGTTACCCAGCGTGCCGTCGGCCTTGGCCTGGCGCAGGATCTCGTTGACCTTGGTCAACAGCGCGGTTTCGCCCTTGCGCACGCCGATAAAGTTAGGCGAGTCCTTCAGCAGCAGCTTGTATTCGGCGTCCACCTTCGGATACTTCTGGATCGCCATGGCGGCGACCGCGGCCCCGGTGGCAACCAGCTGGGTCTGCTGCGTCACGAAGGCGGCCACCGTCGAGTTGTCATCCTCGAAGCGCTGGATCTTCAGCGTGGGCGGCGCGACCTGCTGCAGCACGTCGTCCTGAATGGTGCCGCGCGTCACAGCGATGGTCTTGCCTCCGAGGTCGGCAAAACTCTTGATGCTCAGACTCTTCGGCCCGAACACGGCCTGGTAGAACGGCGCATAGGCGATCGTGAAGTCGATCACCTTGGCACGTTCGGCGTTCTTGCCCAGGGCCGACACGATCAGGTCGATCTTCTTCGTTTGCAGATAGGGAATGCGGTTAGGCGTGCTGACCGGCACCAGGTCGGCCTTGACGCCCATCTTGTCGGCAATCATCTGCGCCACGGCTACATCCAGACCCTGCGGCTTCAGATCGGGGCCCATGAAGCCATATGGCGCGAAGTCGACCGGGATGCCGATTGCAATCGACTTCTTCGCCATCACCGCGGTCAGGGAATCGTCGGCCTTCGCAGGCGCCATGGCGACCATGGCGGCAGTGGCGAGGACGGTGGCAATGGCGGTGAACTGTCTGCGTTTCATAAAACACCCTTTCTTCAGTCGGTCGAGGAGAACGAAGGACCAATCTGCAAGATGCATGCCACGGCCCTTGAGGCGCCGCCCCGATCCAGGAAGAGATAACATTCTCTTTAGATTCAACGGATTACGCGAGATCAGGCAAGCCACGACGGCAGTTGGCATCGTCTTTGCTCAGGGCAGAGCTAATCGTGGAACATCCGTTTCACATGCCACAAATAGAGAAACTCCGGTTTCATAATTGTGCAAGGCGGCACCAACCCGGTGCAGCCGGGACGATACCCAGGTATCGCAATCGATCGCTCCGACATGACCACTTACGACGCGCTCGAAGCGCAGATCATCCAGTGCTACGGTGAGTTCTCCGGCACCGACAAGAAGCTCGCCGACGTACTGCTCAGCCGCAAATCCGAGTTGCTCGGATACTCCGCTACCGAGCTCGCCGACCTGGCGAGCGTGTCCAAGGCGAGCGCCGCCCGCTTCTTCCGGCGGCTCGGCTATGCCGACTTCGGCGCGTTCCGGCAGGCGTTGCGCGACCAGCGCGCAAGCCAGTCTCCGCTGGCAAAGATGGATCGCGCCGCCACCCCGCGTGGCGCTCGCACTGGTGCGGCTTTACCCGCGCTCGCAGGACTCGAGGCACATGTTCAGCTCGACGCGCACCGACTGGCCACCCTGCCGGAGCAGCTCAGCGAACGGGTACTCGATACCACCCTGCGCGAACTGGCCGATGCGCGCCGGGTCTGGGTGGTCGGCTATCGCAACAGCTTCATGCTGGCCTTCTATGCGAATGCCTTGCTGTCGCAGGTACGGCCGGAGGTCTACCTGCTCAACGAGCAGGCCGGCAAGGATGCCGAACTGATTGCAGAAATCGACAGCAAGGACGTGCTGGTCGCGGTCGATTTCCGGCGCCGCGCGCGCCGGCTCGCACCGATCGTCACGCTGGCCGCCGAGGCCGGGGCGAAGATCATCCTGCTCAGCGATGCGCCGGTCTCCGCGCTGACCACGCACGCCACCGCCGTGCTGCGCTGCTCGCACCATGGCGACCAGGTGTTCGACTCCTACGTAGCCGCGACCAGCCTCGTCAATTACCTCGCGACCGCGATGGCGCGGCGCGCCCACAAGCGCACGCGTGCGCGGATGGCGCGGGTCGAACGCGCGCATGACCTGCTCGACGATCTCGACCTGCAGGCGTGATCCCCGCGCATCCCGAATACAGCGCGAGTCGGCTCGCGCAATCCCCTCTCCTGTCAACACCGGAAGTCCCATGTCCACGTTACCGCAGCTCAAGCTCGATCTTTTCGTCAACCCTGCGCGCACCCGCAGCGAAGGCTATGGCAGCACGCGAGAGGCCATTCTCGGCGCGCCGGCGCTGGCCACCGCGCAACGCGCCATCTCCGCCTGGGAGGGCTACCGGCCTACGCCACTGCATGCACTGCCAGCGCTGGCCGCCGCGCTGGGCGTCGGCAAGATCCACTACAAGGACGAAGGCACGCGTTTCGGCCTCGGCAGCTTCAAGGCGCTGGGTGGCGCCTATGCGGTGGGCCGCCTGCTGGCGCGCGAAATCGGCAAGCGGATCGGCCGCGCGTTGACCCCTGCCGACCTCGCCGCGCCCGAACTGCGCGCGCTGTGCGCCGATTACACGGTGACCTGCGCCACCGATGGCAACCACGGGCGTTCGGTCGCATGGGGCGCCCGGCGGTTCGGCTGCGCCTGCGTGATCTACATCCACGCCACCGTCAGCGAAGGACGCAAGGCGGCGATCGAGCAGGTCGGCGCGACCGTGGTACGGACTACGGGCAACTACGACCAAGCGGTCCAGCAGGCCGACCGCGACGCTCGCGAACGCAGCTGGCACGTGATTTCCGACACCTCGTATCCCGGGTACATGGACGTCCCGCGAGATGTCATGCAGGGCTACCAGGTCATGGTGGCCGAGGCCGTCGATGCGCTGCCCGAGTGGCCAACGCACGTCTTCATCCAGGCCGGTGTGGGCGGTTTCGCCGCCGCCGTCTGCGCCTACTTCTGGGAACGCAACGCGGCGCAGCGCCCGGTATTCGTGGTGGTCGAGCCGGACGCCGCCGACTGCCTGTACCGCAGCGCGCGCGCCGGCCACGTGACGGCGGTGACCGGCAAGCTCAATACGCTGATGGCGGGCCTCGCCTGCGGAGAAGTGTCACTGCTGGCGTGGGAAGTACTGGCCCACGGCGCGGATGCCTTCTGCACCATCGATGACGGAGCGGCGGTGGCGACGATGCGCTTGCTGGCGAATCCCACCGATGGCGATCCCGCCATCGTCGCCGGCGAATCCGCGGTAGCGGGCCTGGCAGCCGCCATTGCGGCCATGCAAGATCCGCAAGCGCGTGCAGCGCTGGGCCTCGGCGCGCACAGCCGCCTGCTGTTCGTTGGCAGCGAGGCCGATACCGATGCCGGGTTGTACGCGCGGCTGGTCGGGCGCAGTGCCGACGCCGTGCGCGCGGGAGCGCTGGCATGACGACAAACCTTAGCGCGGACAGCGGCCGCACGGTGCTCGACACCGAATTCCCGCGCATCGACGGCGCGCGGCTGCTGCGCCGGCTCGACGAACTGAATGCGCATGGCGCCATCGACGGCGGCGGTGTCTGCCGCCTGGCGCTGACCGACGCCGACCGCGCGGGGCGCGACTGGACCGTCGCCCAAATGCGCGCGCTCGGCATGGAGGTTAACATCGATGCCATCGGCAATGGCGTCGCGATTCATGCCGGCCACGAGTACCTGCCGCCGGTGATGGTCGGCTCGCACATCGATACCGTACGCACTGGCGGCAGGTACGACGGTAACTATGGAGTGATGGCCGGTCTGGAAGTGGTCGCCGCACTGCGCGATGCCGGCGTGCGGCTTCGCCGCCCGCTGGCGATCGCCTTCTTTACCAACGAGGAAGGCGCCCGCTTCCAGCCGGACATGATGGGCTCGCTGGTTTTCGTGGGCGGCATGCCGCTCGACGAAGCGCTCGCGGCAGGCGGCATCGACGGCAGCACGGTCGGCGCGGAACTGGAGCGCATCGGCTATCGCGGCGATGCGCCGGTCGGCCGGCCCGAGGTCGACAGCTTTGTCGAGCTGCATATCGAACAAGGCCCGGTGCTGGACCGCATGGGAGTGCAGATCGGCGTGGTTGAAGGCGTGCAGGGCATCAGCTGGACCGAATTCGTGTTGGAAGGCGTGTCCAACCATGCCGGCACCACGCCGATGGCCCTGCGGCACGACGCTGGCTACTGCGCCGCACGCATCGCCACCTTCGTGCACGACCTAGCGCTGCGCTACGGCGGACGCCAGATCGGCACGGTCGGCGCGATTCGCTTCGAGCCTAACCTCGTCAACGTGATTCCGAACCGCGCGACCTTTACCGTCGATCTGCGCAACACCGACGGCACGGCGCTCGCGCAGGCGGAGGCCGAGGTGCTCGCCTTCGCCCACCAGACCTGCGCGACGAAAGGTGTCGCGCTGTGCCATCGTTCGCTGGCGCGCTTCGAGCCTGTGGCGTTCGACCCGCTGGTGACCGACATGGTGCAGCGGCACAGCGATGCGCTCGGCCTGTCGACCATGCGGATGCCGAGCGGAGCGGGCCACGACGCGCAGATGCTGGCGCGCGTCTGCCCTGCCGGCATGATCTTCGTTCCCAGTGTCGGCGGACTCAGCCATAACGTGCGCGAGTTCACCGACCCGGCCGACCTGGTGCGGGGCGCGCAGCTGCTGATGCGCGTGGTCGTCAGCCTGGCCAACCGTCCCTGAACGACTCCGGCACAGGCCCCCGATCCAACGCCCTTCCTTCCTCCGAATTTCAGGAGTCAATCGTGTCCCGTTTCATCCATGTCGCACTTGGCCAGCTGGGCCCGATCGCACGCGCCGATTCGCGCGTGCAGGTGGTCGCCCGGCTGTGCGAAATGATGCGCGAAGCCCATGCCTGCGGCGCGCACCTGATCGTCTACCCCGAACTGGCGCTGACCACGTTCTTCCCGCGCTGGTATATGGACAGCGATGGGGAAATCAACAGCTTCTTTGAACGCGAGATGCCGAGTGCCGACACGCTGCCGCTGTTCGCGCTGTCGCGTGAGCTCGGCGTGGGCTTCTATCTCGGCTATGCGGAACTGGCCAACGAGAACGGGCGCGAGGTTCGCTACAACACCTCGATCCTGGTTGACCGCAGCGGCACCATCGTCGGCAAATACCGCAAGGTGCATCTGCCCGGCCACTACGAGCACGAACCATGGCGCCGCTTCCAGCATCTGGAGAAGCGTTACTTCACTCCCGGTAACCGCTTTGGCGTCACCGAGGCCTTCGGTGGCAAGATCGGCATGGCCATCTGCAACGACCGGCGCTGGGCCGAGACCTATCGCGTGATGGGCCTGCAAGGGGTGGAGATGGTGCTGATCGGGTACAACACGCCGGTGCACAACGCGCCGGCACCCGCGCACGACGACCTGTCGCTGTTCCACAACCAGCTTTCGATGCAGGCGGGCGCCTACCAGAACGGCACCTGGGTGGTCGGCGTGGCAAAGGCTGGGATCGAGGAAGGTGTCGACAGCATTGGCGGCAGCTGCATCATCGCGCCATCCGGCGAAGTGGTTGCGAGCTGCATCACCAAGGGCGACGAAGTGGCAATCGCACGCTGCGACCTCGACTTCTGCGCGCCATACAAGCGCACCACCTTCAACTTCGACCTGCACCGGCAGCCGCACGCCTACGGCATGATCATCGAGCGCAGGGGCGAAACGCTGCGCGCCGATGGGTCGCCGCTTGGCTAACGGAGCTGAACAGACCAAGCGACGTCCACCGGGTTGCTGAGGCAGGATGATGGACGCGACACGCGACGAGCGGGCTCGGGGAACGGAAGCCCGGCGTAGCAGTGGCCGGCAGCATGTCAATCAACGTGGCGCCCGCAGGGCGTCATCCAGGCCCTTGCTCCTGTCTTCGCTGTCAGGGACGTCACCCCTTCTGCCGTGAATGTAAGTAAAGATGCTACTTTTGGAGAGCGTGCAAAAGTTGGGGAGGCCGATTTCGTCAGGTGCCCTGGCTTGCGGCGAGGATGTCACGGTTAATTCTGTTCGTTGGCCGGTGCCGGTTTGGCGATGCTGGCCCGATGCATTTGCTGTGACGCGAGGCGGCGATCTTGAGCGCCGAGATGCGGTCGGGTGAGAGTTCCCCGTTCAAGACCGCGACCCTGACCTGCACCATGCAGTGCGCCCCTTCGTCCGTCCAGCGCATCTGTCGCTTCTTGGCCATCCGATGGCTGACGACCTGGTTCACCGCGGACTCCGCGATGCTACTGCTAATCGGCAGGCCCTTTCGATACCGAGCGCCGTAGTTGACCAACGTAGGCGCGTTGTTCCTCAGGGGTACCAGCAGACTTTATCCAGGTTCCACCACAGCGTGCTGAATTCATACCCCGTCCTCGTCAGGAGTCGGGCGTCCAATGCCTTGATGCGCTCCAACGCTTTGCGGCCCTTGCCATGCCAGACCAGCCACTTGGCGTGAGTGATCTCCGGCTTCCACCGACTCCCGTTCCAGCGAGTCGATCGTCTTGCTGCCGAACACAGAACGTTGCGCCCCCTTGAACTTCATCGCGATGTGGAACCAATCGAGGACCGGTTGCCGCCTGCGCGGCGTCTACTGTGGTCGGCGATGTCTGCAGCAGCGTGTTGAACGCGGTGGCCCGGCGCCCCGGCAGCTTGCCGTCGCGGGTAACGACCTCGATGTCCGCCGGCACGACCGCTTCGATCGCCCTTGCAAACACGGCACGAGCGCTTCCTGGCTGACCCGCAACCGGCCGCGCGCTGGGTGCTGGCCGGCAGCAAGAAGCTCGCACGCAACCACCCCGACTGGCGCCCGTTTGCGGGGCCGCTGTCGCCCGCCAGCGTGCGCCACGCCCTGGTCATCCTGAATGCGCTGTTTGCCTGGCTGACCGAGGCCGGCTACCTGGCCGGCAACCCGCTCGCGCTGGCCCGGCGCCGGCGCGCCCCCAGCCGGCCACGGATCACGCGCTACCTGAGCCACGAGCTGTGGGCGACCGTCAAGGAAACCGTCGAGGCGATGCCGGTAGGCACCGAGCGCGAGCGGCTGCATGCGGCGCGCTGCCGCTGGGTGCTGACGGTGCTCTACCTGGGCGGGCAGCGGGCCGCCGAGGTGACAGGCACCCCCATGGAGGCGTTCTTCTGTCGGCGCGACGGCTCGGGCATGGAGCGCTGGTGGTTGGAGGTCACCGGCAAGGGCAACAAGACCCGGCTGGTGCCGGCCTAGCTGGTCGCCGAACTGGCGCGCTACCGCCGCGCCCACGGGCTGGCGCCTACCCCGCAGCCTGGGGAAACGCGCCCGCTGCTGCTGCCGGTGATCGGCCGTGAGACAGGTCGCGACAAGGCCCTGTCGCGCGGGGCGCTGCACCTGATTTTGAAGGAGGTGTTCGGCATGGCCGCCGGGCGCCTGCGGGCGCGCGGGTCCGAGTGGGAGGGTCCGGCCGCAGTGCTGGCCAGCGCCTCGGCCCACTGGCTGCGCCACACCGCCGGCTCACACATGACCGACCAGCAGGTCGACCTGCGCTATGTGCGGGACAATTTTGGCCATGCCTCGATCGCGACCACCAGCGGCTACCTGCACAGCGAAGAGGATGCGCGGCACGAGGCCACACAGGAGCGGCATCGGATCGGCTGGACCAGCAAGACGTAGGCGCGCGATCATGCCAATCCATGGCCTTTGCACACGGATATGAGCCGCACATGCGGCTCAGCACAGAATACGCGGCTGCTAAAATCGCTCCACGCGATCCACCATCGCCAGACTGCAACGGCGTTTTCCGCTAGCCTTTCCGAAGAACCCGGCGCCCAAGGTGCCGCTCAAGATCGGCATCTTCGAGGATCTCCTCCCGCATGCCCAGGAGCTTGCCCTCACGGAGGCCGAATTGCGCGAGGCGATCAAGACCTGGTGCCGCGGCGCCCGCTACTGGGCCTGCCTCATCGAAGGCGCATCGCGGATGGATCTGGCCGGCCAGGAGGCGGGGCAGGTTCACCCGGAGGATGCAAAACGGGCGCAGCAACTGCAAGCGAGGCGTTCGCCGGGGGCACCATCCAAATCGGCGAAGGCGTCGCACCCCGTGGATGCGGCTCGATAGGTTGAAGTTTTGGCATGGACAGCCGGCTCAGCGAAGGCGCACAGCAATCCATCTCCGCGCCACGGCACCTGGGGGCGCGCTTATCCCACGCGGCATTTTTTCCGACCTCGGCTGAGTCAGACCCCGCTGGCTTCGCACATCGGCGACTCCGAACTTTGCCGCCGATGCTGACCACGAACGCCAGGATGGCAGCCTGACTAAGGAGGCTAATCCCACGCTGCCAGCTCGCCGGTCTTGGACGCATGGGCCGCAGCCTCTTCGAGCCAAGGTGCCTGCACCTTGGGCACGACCAGCATCGTCAAACCCAGTCCGTCCAGTACACGCAGGACGTGCTCGAGATTGACGCCCTTGCCATTTTCTAGATTGGACAGCATGCCGACAGAAACACCGCAATGCCTCGCCGCTTGGTCTACGGGCATCCCTTCCCCTGCCCGGGTGGCTCGGATGCGGTCACCCAGTTGCTGAATGGTGCGAATCGTCGCGCGCGATGGGGGCGTTGTTGATCAAAGACGTTGGAAAATGTGTCGCTTTGCAGACCTTATGGGTTCTGCTAGCAAAATTGCTCAGCACAGACGATGGCAGAGCATATTCTCCTCAAGAGTCCCTCCAGGATGCGCGGTGTGGTTAGCCCATCCGACAAACCTGAGGCAAGGATCCTGATCGCCGACGATCTGGAGGCCGATGTCCGTTTGCTCGAGCAGATGCTGCGCGGGCCGGCTACGTTTGCGTCGTCTTAAAATGGATCTGCGTGTGGTTTGCGAGCTTTGAAGCCAGAACCGCTACGATCTGATCGTGCTAGATCTCCCGATGTCCGGCAGGGATGGGGTCCAGGTGATGGAAGACCTAAAGGAAGTCGAGGCAGACCGCTACCTTGCTGTGATCGTGCTCACCGCCCTACTTGATCGCAAGTTGCCCGCACTACAAGGTGCGAAGGACATTTTCCCCTTGGTACGTCATGTCATGCCGGTGCACCAGGCCCGCAAGGAATTCGTGCGGATCGTCGAACCGGCCGCCTTGGCGGTATTCCTCGCCTCCGACCACTCTGCCTCGATGACCGCGACGGCGCTGGCCATGAACGGCGGCTGGATCAGGCACTGAGGGAGCGAGACATGTCTACCAACCCCGGAACACGCCACGCAGGCGGCGCCAAGGCCCCCGTAAAGCCCATCACGCTCGCATTGCAGGGCGGGGGTGCCCATGGCGCCTTTGCCTGGGGCGTACTTGACCGCCTGCTCGAGGACGAACGGCTCGCCATTGAAGGCATCAGCGCCACCAGCGCCGGTGCAATGAATGCCGCGGTACTCGCCTACGGTTTACTCCAGGGTGGGCCGCCTTGCGCTCGCACCGCGCTGCACAACTTCTGGCGAGACGTTTCCAGCACCGCGCAGATCTGCAGCCCGTTCCGCAAACTGCCGTGGGAGACTTGGCTGCATAGGGGTTATGGGCTCGACAGCTCGCCGATGTACGTGCTGACGGACCTGTTGCTGCGCGTACTCTCACCCTACGATTTCAATCCTTTCAACTTCAACCCGCTGCGCGACGTTCTTGCCCGCCATGTCGATTTCGACGCCCTGAGCCGACATTGCCCGATCCAGCTCTATCTGTGCGCGACCAATGTCGAAACCGGCAGTTTGCGCGTGTTCTCGCGCGGGGAAGTCTGTCTGAAGGCGGTGCTGGCCTCGGCCTGCCTGCCGTCCCTGTTCCGGGCCGTGGAGATTGACGGCCAACACTACTGGGACGGGGGCTACGTCGGCAACCCCGCCATCTTCCCGCTGATCTATAACTGCGGCACGCGGGATGTGGTGATCGTCCATATCAACCCGATCGTTCGCAAGGGCGTCCCGAAGACCGCGATGGAGATTCTCAATCGCATTAACGAAGTCAGCTTCAATTCCTCGTTGATCCGCGAGCTGCGTGCGATCAGCTTCATCACCACCCTGATCCAGGACGACAAGGTGGACCGGACCGAGATGAAGGAAATGCTTATCCACTCGATCGGCTCGGACCAGACCATGACGGCGCTCGGCGTTTCCAGCAAGTTTAATGCGGACTGGGACTTTCTCTGCTACCTACGCACCCAAGGGCGCGATCAGGCCGAGCACTGGCTGGCACAGAACTACAGCGCGATCGGCGAACGGTGCAGCGTCGATTTGCGCAAGGAATTCCTTTAACGAGTGCTCACGTCTACGAAGCTGTTGGTGCAAATTCGTGGAACCAGGGAGACCCGGATCATGACTACCGCCAAGCAAACCGAACTTGTCTGGCATGTGGATTCGAACAAGTCGGCGTCAACGGCGTCCGTGTGACCGCGAAACAGCAATTCTTCCACCGCGATTATGCGATTGAACTTGCTTGCTGCTTACGGTGGCGCGATTCTCTGCGCACTCGCAATTCAAGCTATCTCCTTGTACCGGATGCGCCTACCAGTCACCCTGTCTACAGTGAACCCAAGGTCGAATTGCGAATGCCAGATTGGCTCACGGCCATACCGACTGGAGGTGTGACGCGGCAGACCACCGCAATCCCAGACACAGATTTCCGATATCTGGCAGGCCACGCAAGCGGACCGTGTGCTGCAGAAGCTCGACCAGGAGGACAGCGCTCATCTTGCAGGCCTCTTGATGGATGCATTGCGCAGCATTGCTCCAAACGTTTCCAACGCAGCGCTGTCTGCGTTTTCTCAACTGACGATGATCCTCATCGCGGCCGCCGTCCGCCACGCCATCACCCTGCAACCGAGGGAAGGCCGCCGGCTCCTCGCGTTGTTCAAGCGGACTTTGCCGAAGGATCTGTCGATGCTCGAAACATGGCGGCCATCCGTCCTGCTTGGCAGCGTGATCCGGCGTAACATGTCCATTTTGCGCCGTGGCGCGATATTTCCTCGTAGTTGTGTCTCTTCGGAGGTTGGATGATGAGCAGCTTGGCAGACGAAGTGCTTGAGGCGCACGGCGGCGTTGAACGCTGGAACCGCTTCAATGAAGTGACGGCAACTATCGTGACCGGTGGCGGACTCTGGGCAATGAAGGGCCTGGTTCAAGACCCGGCACCGCGTACCATGACGGTATCGCTGCACGAAGAGCGCGCTTCGGTGACACCATTTGGCGAATCAAACTGGCGTACCGCATTCGAGCCGGGACGTATCGCCATCGAGACGACCAGCGGAGAAATGGTGAAGGAACTCAGGGACCCGCGGCGCAGCTTCGATGGCCATGTCATCGACTCCCCATGGAATCCGTTGCAGCGCGCCTATTTCAACGGTTACGCGCTCTGGACCTATCTGACCACGCCGTTCCTGATCGCCCTGCCCGGCTTTGAAGTCACCGAAATCAAACCATGGCGCGAGGGCTCAGAGACATGGCGGGGATTGCGGGTACGTTTTCCAGCCAATATTGAAAGCCATTGCGAACTGCAGGATTTCTACTTTGGCGACGACAGGCTTGTTCGTCGGCATGACTATCATGTCGACATCGCGGGCGGCTTTGCGGCGGCCCAGTACCTCTCTGACCACATCACCGCGGATGGCATCGTCCTTCCGTCGCGACGTCGGGCCTATATGCGCAACGAAGACCTGTCCGCCGACCACAGCCGGCTGATGGTCGCCATCGATCTTAGCAATGTGCGGTTCAGTTAAGGCAACGCATTGAGCAGCACGTACTGGAGTACTGGATGTCGCCACCCCATACAGAACGATGGAGGTCTGTGCATATGCTTCACCGATCAGTGCCATCGCTGCAAGCGACTACTCCATGCCAGCCGGTTAGTAGTAGGCTCGGTTCGTTCGTTCGTTAGGGCATTGCTTTCGGACCAATTTGCTGCACCTTCAAAAATACTGCGCACCAATCCTCGCCCTTGGTAAATATGCCATGACCCATCCGATGCTGTGACCGACGCGCATCAGGAGCGATGATGCGCGACGGCCAGCGACGTGGGGTGCGCGAACTAGCGACGGTGCTTAGAGGTTGTCGCGCGGCGTCACGACGCCCTGGCTCCCCGTGTTCAGTGAGAGCGGCGTGCCTTGCCGGATCACACCTGACGGCGATCGCGCTGAGTGGCTATGGACGCCCGGACGATATCCGCCGGTCGGTGCACGCAGGCTTTGATGCGCACTTGACCAAGCCAGTTTCGCTCGATGCGCTGCTGAGTGCCATCAACGAGCCACGCGGCGGGTAGCCGGCGCCGCGCAGAGCCAGGGCTGCTCGCGCGCACCGCTTGGCTTTCCGCGCCGTATTTACACGCAACATTGCAATAATCTTCCTATCGGCGCACCGTGACCGGCGACAATGCCCCCGCTGCCGTTGAAACGTTTGTTGCGTCTGTCATAACGAGCGTGCAAACGCGATCAACAACGGCAGCTCCAGTCAGCATCCTCCGTGCGCATTCCACGACGGGGCGTGGATCGCTGACTTATTATCATGACCACCACATTTCACAACAGCGCCGGAGCGGTTTTAACCTCGGCACCCATGGAAGTCTCGGATACCAGCCCTGTGTATCAGTCGCGACACCAACCTTTGAACCCTTCGAAATCTGCGCAACCGTCACGGCCGCGGCAGTTGAAGCGACCAACCGTATTCCTGGAGACATTGCTCGCCACGCGGATGGAACTGCTGAGCCGCGAACGGCCATGGCCGCCCCATACTCTCGCGCAGCGGCAGGCAGTGCTGCTGCATGCATGGGCGAACCAGCCACAAGGCCAGTTCGAGCACGGTCGGTGCAGCGGACGACATCATTGGTTCCTTGGATGCGGCTTTCGCCAAAGCGGCCGCGGGCCAACGCGTGGAAGCTGCGCTGGAACTCAAGCGCGCCTATTACCTGGTTTGCTGCGTGGTCTCGGCCGGCACACGCGCTCCCTAGCAGGCTGTTGAAAAGCACTCCGCCATGAAGGGCGCAGTGCAGCTAAACACGACTCGACATGCGAATGGCCGCTGCATTCCTACCATGC